>DASPGW010000061.1 GCA_035620395.1 Desulfuromonadales bacterium
GAGAGTCCCTTCTTCATCAGCGCCCCTTTGGCCTTCTCGACCATCTTGCGCGATTCCAGGGTTTCCTTGAGACTGGCCACCTCGTCGCGCAGGGTGGAGACTTCGACGAACTGATGGATGGCCAGATCGACGGCGGCATAGACCTGTTCGCTGCGGAACGGCTTGACCACGTAGCTCATCACCCCGGCGAGACGGGCCTGCTCGACCGTCGCCGGATCGGCGGTGCCGGTCAGCAGAACGATCGGGGTGGAAAGTTTTTTGCCTATTTTTTCGGCAGCGCTGATGCCGTCCAGGACGGGCATGGAAACGTCCATGACGATCAGCAGGGGCTTGCGGAGCAGCGCCAGATCGACCGCCTGGCGACCGTTTTCCGCCTCGAGGATCTCCTCGAAGCCGTAGAACGCGAGGGTTTCCGCCACCTGACGGCGGATCAAGGGTTCGTCATCAACAACCAGGGCTGTTTTCATCGGGCATCCTCCGGGAAAAAATCCGTTTCCACTTGCGTAATTACCGAGACGGGGTATTGCATAAGAGATGCCGTCAACTTTCAAGTCGGTGCTTGTCACCGGCGGATTTATATGTTTCTTATTGATGATAACCCGATTCCTCCAGCCCTGCTGCAAAACGCCGAAGGAGAAGCCGATGCCCGAAAAGACCTTCACCGCCATGCTTGTCGAAGAGACGGAGCCGAAAAAATTCACCCGCCGCATCGTCACCCGGTCGGTGGACGAGCTGCCGGCAGGAGAGCTGCTGCTCCGGGTGCATTACTCCTCCCTCAACTACAAGGATGCCCTCTCCGCGACCGGCCAGCCGGGCGTGACCAAAAAGTATCCCCACACCCCGGGTATCGACGCCGCCGGCGAGGTGGTCGCATGCACCGACGGCAGTTTTCAGCCGGGCGAAAAAGTCATCGTTACGGGGTTTGACCTCGGCATGAACACTGCCGGCGGTTTCGGCCAGTACGTCCGCGTCCCTGCGGCCTGGGCGGTGCGGCTGCCGGCGGGACTCTCGCTCAAGGAGAGCATGGAGGTGGGGACCGCCGGTTTCACCGCCGGCCTGTCGGTCTGGAAGCTGGTGCAGGCGGGAGTCGCGCCGGCTGCCGGCGATATCCTGGTCACCGGCGCCACCGGTGGCGTCGGCAGCATCGCCGTGGCCGTCCTGGCCAGGGCCGGTTACCGGGTGGTCGCCGCGACGGGGAAGCCGACGGAATCGGAGTACCTGCGGCGGCTCGGTGCCGCCGAAGTCATCGGCCGGCAGCAGGCACTGGAAGGGAGTGAGCGGCCACTGGGCAGGGAGCGCTGGGCCGGGGTGGTCGACTGCGTCGGCGGCGAGATGCTGGCAACGGCAATCAAGTCCACCCGTTACGGCGGCGCCGTCACCTGCTGCGGCCTGGTCGCTTCGCCGGAGCTCCCGCTCAACGTCTTCCCCTTCATCCTGCGGGGGGTCAGCCTGCTCGGAGTGGACTCCGCCCAGTGCCCGATGGCGCCGCGGCAGCAGGTCTGGCAGAAGCTCGCCGGCGACTGGAAGCCGCAGGAACTGGCGGCCGCCGCCAGCGAATGCACCCTGCAGGAGCTGGAGCCGAAAATCCACGCCATCCTCGAAGGGAAGCTGCGCGGGCGGACGGTGGTCAATCTGCTGAAGAGCTGAAGAAGCATTCTCATCGTCCCATGCGTCATATGTGTCGTATGATTTCGGTTGTTTAAATCAAATTTTTCAAGAGGCCCCCCATGAACTTCATCAACCTGCTGGTCGAAATCCAAGACCGCATCGCCACCGTCACCATCAACCGTCCCAAGGTCCTCAACGCCCTGAACGAGGCGACTCTGAAGGAATTGGACCAGGCCTTCGCTTCCTTCGAAACCGATCCGGAGGTCAAGGACGTCATCCTCACCGGCGCCGGGGAGAAGGCTTTCGTCGCCGGCGGCGACATCGCCGTCATGCAGCCGCTCGGCGCGGTGGCCGCCCGCGATTTCGCCCGGATGGCCCAAAAGATCCTCGGCCGCATCGAGAACTGTCCCAAGCCGGTGATCGCCGCCATCAACGGCTACGCCCTCGGTGGCGGCTGCGAGCTGGCCATGGCCTGTGACCTGCGGATTGCCGCCGAATCGGCCCGTCTCGGCCAGCCGGAGATCAACCTCGGCATCATCCCCGGCTGGGCCGGCACCCAACGTCTGCCGCGCCTCGTCGGCAAGGGCCGGGCCAAGGAACTCCTCTTCACCGGGGAGATGCTCGACGCCCGCGAGGCCTGGCGCATCGGCCTGGTCAACCGGGTGGTTCCGGCGGTGGAACTGATGAGCGTTGTGCGCGAACTGGCCGGGAAGATCGCCGGCAAGGGGCAGGTCGCCCTGAGCCTGGCCAAGGAGGCGGTCGACCGCGGCCTGGAAATGGACCTGGAGCGCGCCAACGCCTGCGAAGCCGATCTCTTCGGTCTCTGCTTTGCCACCGAGGACCAGAAGGAGGGGATGCTGGCTTTTCTGGAGAAGCGGGCGGCGGTCTTTCGTGACCGGTGATTTAGCAGATTACCGAGGCAGTCCGGATTGGGCCGCCCCGGAGAAGATGCAGGCAGGCGCTTTTTGCAAGGGGAGGAGATGATGATGGAGCGAAAAAGATCCAAAAATCCTGTGACCCGGGCCTCGCTGTTTGTGCTGTTCTGGGTTTTCTGGATCATGTTCATGTTTTTTGATGTCGACGACGAAAATTCCGGAACAAATTATGAATTTTTCATATCCATCGGTTTTGCTCTGGGCCTGGTCTCCCTGGCCATATCAATTTTTTCTTCTATTAAATTTCCGGAATTTGCTACAGCAATTTTGTCGGCAGGGTTTGCTGTCTATTTGCTCATCGGAGCAATTTTCCACTTTCTTATCAAAAAGAAATTCGGGTCCTTGTACCATCGATCCTGATTCAGTCCGTGTCGTGCAGCCGGAGAGAGAGGGCCAGATATTTCCTGCCCTCTGTCGATAGCGCTCCAGGTAAAGCCCGGCGGCCTCTTGCGGCTCGGCAAAGCCGACAGCTCTGGCATAGGCGAAAACGAAGCCGCGCAGGTAGACCGGGGCGGGGAGCAGGTCGAATTTCTCCTGCTCGATCTGGTCGAGCCGCATCGGGCTGATCTTCGTCCGGTCGGCCACACCGTGCAGGGACGGCCCCGGATTGTCGGTTGCCAGCTCTACCCCCTTTCATTTGGCCGCACAATAAGTTTTCGTTTGGCCGATTCCGGATTATGTCGAAACCTTTGCACAGCAACCGCCTGAGCCGGCTGATCAAGACCCCCAAGCTGCATCCAGGCGATACGGGACTTGCCTGCGCCCTGCTGGGTGTGGATGCTGCGGCGCTGGAATCCGATCGCCAGTTGCTGGGGCAGATGGCGGAGACTTTTGTCTTTCAGGAACTGCGCCGCCGTGCGAGTTGGCATGAGGAGCCTGTCACCTTCCATCATTTCCGTGACAAGGATGGAGTGGAAGTCGATATTGTCCTGGAAGGTGGCGGGCAACGCGTTGCGGGAGTCGAGGTCAAGGCGTTGGCAACGGTCACTGCCGCTGATTTCCGCGGGTTGCGCAAGCTCAAGGAAGCGGTCGGAGAGCGGTTTGCAACGGGGGTGGTGCTTTACGATGGCGAAGCGACAGTCTCGTTTGGCGGTGGATTGTTCGCCGCTCCGATTCGAAGCCTCTGGTCGATGTCGTGAGATTCCATGGTGAAGCGGGTTCCGGCGGTCTCGGCAATCAGGAATTGTAGCCCGGTAGGACGATCGGAAAATCCACCCTTATGTTCCACGAGATTGATCCGCTACAACATTTTGGAATGTTTTGACCCGTGGTGGATCGTTAAGGAATTGCCTCCGGCAAGAGAGGTCTGTGTTCGCTTGACGGGAAAGCTGACAGTGATAGTAGAAAATAGAGAGGGGGGCAAAGGTCAAATAGCCAAGGAGAGGGATGATGACCGATCCTGTCTGCGGTATGGACATAGCGCCGGAGAAGGCGGCTGGAACGCGGCAACACAGAGGCCAGATGTACTATTTCTGCTCCGCCAAGTGCGAGGAGCGGTTCGCTGCCGAACCTGAGCGTTGGCTGAACCCAGCCGAGCGCGGCGCGACGGATACGGAAGCCGGCGAAAAGGCTGCGACCTACACCTGCCCCATGCATCCCGAAGTCGTTCAGCAAGGTCCCGGTGCCTGCCCTGTCTGCGGCATGGCCCTTGAGCCTCTGATGCCGACCGCCGAAGAGGAGGAGAGCGAAGAGTACCTGGATATGCGCCGCCGCTTCCTCTACAGCCTCATACTCACCGTTCCCGTTTTCATTATCGCCATGGGCCACATGATTCCGGCCTTTGGGCATATCATCCCCACCCGAACCGCCAACTGGATTCAGTTCATCCTCGCCACACCCATCGTGTTATGGGGCGGGTGGGTATTCTTCGTTCGCGGCTGGCAGTCCCTGGTCAGCCGCAATCTCAACATGTTCACCCTCATTGCCCTCGGAACCGGCGTCGCCTGGGTCTACAGCGTCGTTGCGGTGTTTGCTCCTGGGGTATTCCCACCCTCCTTCCGGGATGCCTCCGGCGAGGTTGCCGTTTACTTCGAGGCGGCGGCCGTCATCGTTGCCTTGGTCCTCCTGGGTCAGGTCCTGGAACTGAGAGCCCGCAGCCGAACCGGTGCGGCCATCCGCGCCCTGCTGGGGCTGGCCCCCAAAACCGCCCGACGTCTGCGGGACGACGGTACGGAAGAGGATGTCCCCCTGGAAGAAGTTCGAAAGGGGGACTTGTTGCGCATCCGCCCGGGAGAAAAGGTCCCGGTGGACGGAACCGTTGATGAGGGGAGCAGCTCCGTGGACGAGTCGATGATCACCGGCGAGCCGATCCCGGTGGAGAAGAAATCCGGTGATCGGCTGATCGGCGCCACCGTCAACGGCAACGGCTCCCTGGTGATGCGGGCCGAACGGGTGGGGGCCGAGACTGTGCTTGCCCAGATCGTGCAGATGGTGGCGGCCGCCCAGCGCAGCAGGGCGCCGATCCAGAAACTGGCCGACCGGGTCGCCGCCTGGTTCGTGCCGATCGTTGTGGCCATCGCAGCCCTGTCTTTTATCGTCTGGGGAATCTGGGGACCCGAGCCCCGCATGGCCTATGCCATCGTCAATGCGGTGGCGGTCCTGATCATTGCCTGTCCCTGTGCCCTGGGCCTGGCGACACCGATGTCGATCATGGTGGCCACCGGCCGTGGCGCCCAGATGGGGGTGCTGTTCAAGAATGCCGAAGCGATCGAGGTGCTGCGCCAGGTCGATACGCTGGTGGTGGATAAGACCGGC
>DASPGW010000062.1 GCA_035620395.1 Desulfuromonadales bacterium
GGGGCCGAGACGCACTCGATCGTCATGCGATCGAAAAGCCGCACCGTTCGCTTCATCAAGACCAGCCACTATTTCGACTTCAAGCCGATTTATTAGCCTGGCACACCCACCTGCCTGGCCGGTGGCGTGCCGAGGGAGTTCGCATCTCGGGCGCATTTAAATCTTGTCATACCAATAACGGCTTGTTAATATTCCCGCTGCTTCAAGCGTTCCAATCCATGCAAAGGGGAGAACCATGGCAATCATCACCATCTCACGGGAAATGGGCAGCGGCGGCATCCCCATCGCTCATAAGACGGCGGAAAAACTCGGCTACACCCTGGTGGACGGCGAAGCCATTGCCAAGGTTGCCGGCCAGTACGGCCTGACGCCGGAGGCCCTCGAAGGGACCGACGAAAAGCCCCCCGCCTTTATCGAAAAGCTTGACGATCAGATGGAGGTCAATCTCCACCTGATCCACCTGATCATCCTGGAATACGCTCTCAAAGGGAATGTCATCATCTACGGCCGCGGTGGCCAGGACCTGCTCAAGGATATCGGCAGCGTCTTCCGGGTGCGGATCATCGCTCCCTTCGAGGAGAGGGTCGAGCGCTGGGCCGAACGGGAATGGCTCGACCCCGACATGGCCCGCATCCTGGTGCGCAAGAGCGACCAGCAACGCGCCGGATTCATCAAATACTACTTTGACCGGGACTGGAACGACCCGCTCCATTATGACCTGGTGATCAACACCTCCCGCCTCTCCGAGGAGATGGCGGTCAAACTGCTCTGCGATGGCGTCAAGGACAAAAACCTCGTCGAGCAGAAAGGGGCTGCAAAGAAGACCCTCACCGATCTGATCGTGCGCAAGCGGACCGAAATCGCCGTCCTTTCGGCAATCTCGGGCGAAGGCGGCTACCTGCAGATCTCAGCCGTCGATGGCCTGGTGACCCTTTCCGGCCACGTCAACAGTGAGGCCGAGCGGCGCGAGGCATTGAAGATCGCCAGAAAAGTCAAGGGTGTCAGCGATGTGGCCGATCATCTCAAGGTCATCGAGTATCGCACCAACCCCCAGGAGCATTGAACCCGAGCCTGTCATCCTTTCATGAAAAAGCCGGCCCGCAGGCCGGCTTTTTTCGTCGGCCTCCACCCCCGGAAACAGACTCAAGCCTCTTATCTCTTGCCTCTTCCACCTCTCCTTCGGTATAGTGTCCAACCATGAACGACAAACGCAGCCCCCTGTTCCGGGAACATCTGAAGAAGGAAATCGCCGGCGTATTCTGGGCGGCGACCGGCATCTTTCTGCTGCTCTGCCTCGTCTCCTTCGACAACGGCGACCCCTCCTTCAACAACAATCTGCACCCGCCCACCGTCGGCAACTACGGCGGCGTGTTCGGCGCCCACCTGGCCGACCTTCTCTTCCAGATCTTCGGCATTCCGGCCCTGCTCATCCCCGTAGCCTGCCTGCTGCTGGCCTGGCGCCTGCTCAAGTTTCGCGATATCAAGGTCCGGCTCTACAAGGCAGGGGCCTTCGGCGTTCTCCTTTTTTCTCTCGACGGCCTGCTGGCGCTGAGCCTGCGGCAAGTCGCCCCGTTCGGCCAGAAGATCAACGAGGCCGGGGGAGCCGTCGGCCGCATGCTGGCCGAGGCGCTGGTCGGCTATTTCAACATCGCCGGGGCGACGCTATTTCTGGGGGTTTTCTTTCTCGTTTCGCTGATGCTGGTGGCCCGCTTCTCCGTGGTTCTGTTCCTCGAGGGGATGCTTGGCCGCTTCGGGACCTGGCTCGTGCAGCGCCGTGAGGCGTTCGACGCGGTCCGGGAAAAGGCGGCCCGGGACAAGGGGGAGCGACTCAGCGCGGACCCGGTCATTATCCGGCCGGAGCCCAGGCCGCTGCCGGCGCCCCCCAAGGCGGCCAAAAAGAAAAAGATGGAGGATGAAGCCGCCCAGGAGGCCTTCGACTTCCTCGTAGCGTCGGGCACCTACCACAAGCCGCCCCTGTCGCTGCTCGACCACGAGGGCGAAGCGGCCAAGCCGGTGGACCGGGATTCCCTGATGATGCAGGCGCGCATCCTCGAAAAGAAGCTCCAGGATTTCAACGTGCAGGGGGAGATCGTCGAGGTCAAGCCGGGACCGGTGGTCACCATGTACGAGTTCGCTCCGGCCCCCGGGGTGAAGGTCAGCAAGATCGCCGGGCTCTCCGATGACCTCTCCATGGCGCTCAAGGCCCTCTCCATCCGCATCGTCGCTCCGATCCCGGGCCGCGGCGTGGTCGGCATCGAGATCCCCAACCGCGACCGGGAGACCGTCTACCTCAAGGAAATCTTCGCCTCCGAGGAATTCCAGAAGACCGGCGGCCGGTTGCCGATGGCCCTGGGCAAGGACATCTTCGGCCGCACCGTCGTCTCCGACCTGGCCAAGATGCCGCATCTGCTGGTCGCCGGCTCCACCGGCAGCGGCAAGTCGGTTTCCATCAACACCATGGTTCTCTCGCTCCTCTACCGGGCCACCCCCGAAGAGGTGCGCATCATCATGGTCGATCCCAAGATGCTCGAGCTCTCCATCTACGAGGGAATTCCCCACCTGTTGCTGCCGGTGGTGACCAACCCGAAGAAGGCGGCCCTCGCCCTGGCCTGGGCGGTACGCGAAATGGAGCGCCGCTACAAACTGATGGCCGCCAAGGGCGTGCGCAATATCGACGGTTACAACAAGAAGATTGCCAAGGAGGAGAAGGAGAAGGAGGATCTTCGGGCCAGGGGGAAGGTGGTGGTCGAGGCGGCCGACCCCGAAGAGGAGGAGTTGCCCGAGATCGAACTGGCCGAGGGGGAGGAACTGGAGCACGGCCACCTGCCGTTCATCGTCGTCATCGTCGACGAACTGGCCGACCTGATGATGGTCGCCGGCCGCGAGATCGAGGAGTCGATCGCCCGCCTGGCGCAGATGGCCCGCGCCTCCGGCATCCACCTGATCCTCGCCACCCAGCGCCCCTCCGTCGATGTCATCACCGGCCTGATCAAGGCCAACTTTCCGACCCGGATCTCCTTCAAGGTCTTCTCCCGCATCGACTCGCGCACCATCCTCGACCAGATGGGCGCCGAGGCGCTGCTGGGAATGGGCGACATGCTCTTCCTGCCGCCCGGCACCGGCGCCCTGCAGCGCGTCCACGGCGCCTTCGTCTCCGAACTGGAGGTGCAGCGGGTGGTCGACTTCCTCAAGAAACAGGGCGAACCCCAGTACGACAAGTCGATCCTCACCGCCCCTGTCGGCAGCGAGGCCGGCGGGAGCGAGGAGGACGACGCCTACGACGAAAAATGGGACGAGGCTCTGGCCATCATCGCCGAGACTCGCCAGGCCTCCATTTCCATGCTGCAGCGCCGTCTGCGCCTCGGCTACAACCGGGCGGCGCGCATGATCGAGAAGATGGAACAGGAGGGGATCGTCGGCCCCTCCGACGGCACCAGCCGGCCGCGGGAGGTCTTTCTCAGCCGCATCCAGGGGTGATCAGGCCTTTCCGTCAGACATTTTTCCCGGGCTCAGCCGCTGCTTGCGGATGAGCCCTTCCCGTTCCAGAGGAGCCGGCCGACGCTTCACGTCCTCCCCCGCGCGGGCCATCCACTTGAAATCTGAGGATCGGCGGTTATGATGAATCCTCATCGCCGGGAGTGAGGGGGTTTGGCAGCCTGCGACCGCCGCACCATCGACATCGGAGGATAGACATGCAACGACATGGAATAAACATCTTGCTTCTTCTGATTCTGATCTTCACCCTGACCGTCACCCGCGAGACGGGCGGCAGCCAGGAAAGAGAGGGGCAATCCGCCCTTCGCCTCATGCCGCCACCCGATGCCGCTCAGGAACTGGCCGACGTCCGCAAGGACCTGCAAAAGGCGCTGAGCCTGCTGGTCGAATGCTTCGGCCACCCGGTGGACCTGAAACAGGTCAAATCGACCGCCGTCACCATCACCGCCTACTCCTCCACCCCCGACCAGTGCGATTCGACGCCCCATCTCACCGCTTCCGACCACCCGGTGCGGGTGGGCATCCTTGCCGTCTCCCGCGACCTGATCGAGGAGATGGGGCTGGCCTTCGGCCAACGGGTGCTGCTCCCCGGTTACGGCCTCTTCGAAGTCCGCGACCTGATGCACCCCCGCTGGCGGCGTAAAGTCGATATCTGGGAGAGCGACCGCAAAGCGGCGGAGCTTTTCGGCCGGCAGCGGGGGACTCTCATCTGGGTGGACGCAAAAAAGGAAAGCGCCTGATTCTTCCCCGGCCGGCCCGGCAAACCGGCAGCTGTCCACCTGAATTCCGCAAGGTGGTTCAAAACGCTAAAAACTGCCTTTGAAAAATTGGCGCATGTGCTATTCTTGGACACTTTCCATTTTGCTGGTGGAGCGCCATTGAACCCGAGTGAACTGAAAAAACTGCTGGCCGCCGTCCGTGACGGGGAACTTGCCGTCGAGGATGGCATGGAGCGCCTGCGCGTTCTCCCCTTCGAGGACATCGGGGTGGCCCAGATCGACCACCACCGGGAATTGCGCCAGGGGTCACCCGAAATCATCCTGGGTGAAAGCAAGTCGATCGACCAGTTGCTGACCATCGTCGAGAAGATGGCCGAGCGGGGGAGCAACATCCTCATCACCCGCCTCAGCCGGGAGAAGGCCGACACCCTGCTCGCCCTCCACCCCGCCGGTGGCTACGACGTCGACGGGCGCACCTTCACCCTGGTGCAGCGGCCGATCGAGATTGTCGGCCGGGGAAAAATCCTGGTCGTCTGCGCTGGCACCTCGGACATCCCGGTGACCCGCGAGGCGACCGTCACCGCCCGCCTGCTCGGCAACGAGGTGGAGGAGATCGTCGACGTCGGCGTCGCCGGCATTCACCGCCTGCTGGCCCGGACGGGGAGTCTGCGCGAGGCGGCGGTGGTCATCGTCGTTGCCGGCATGGAAGGGGCGCTGCCGTCGGTGGTCGGCGGCCTGGTCTCCGTTCCGGTCATCGCCGTCCCCACCTCGGTCGGCTACGGCGCCGCCTTCGGCGGCGTGGCCGCCCTGCTCGGCATGCTCAACTCCTGCGCCAGCGGCGTCACGGTGGTCAATATCGACAACGGTTTCGGCGCCGCGTTCGCCGCCAGCCGCATCAACCGCCTTCCGGGCGGATGAAAACGCCCTTGAGTGGACCAGCATTGTTGGAGGTAATTTGAAAACCCTCTACCTCGACGCTTTCTCCGGCATCTCCGGCGACATGTTCCTCGGCCTGCTGGTCGACCTCGGGGTCGATCCGGCCGCCATCGAGGCGGAGCTGCAAAAGCTCCCCGTCGCCGGCTGGCAGCTCGAATGCCGCCGGGAAAAACGCCAGGGGATCGAAGGGACGCGCCTCATCGTCCACTGCGCCGAGGAAAAACATCATCGCACCTGGGCGGATATCGACCGGATGCTCGCCGCCAGCGGCCTGCAGCCGCCGGTGCAGGAACTGGCCCGGCGCATCTTCCGCCGCATCGGCGAGGCCGAGGCGAGGGTGCACGGCGTGCCGCTCGAAAAGGTCCACTTTCATGAAGTCGGCGCCCTCGACTCCATCGTCGATGTCGCCGGTGCCGCCGCCGGCCTGCACCAGCTCGGCGTGCGCGAAGTCGTCTGTTCCCCCCTGCCGCTCGCCCGGGGGATGATCGACACCGCTCACGGCGCCTTCCCCCTGCCGGCGCCGGCTACGGTCGCCATTCTCCAGGGGTATCCGGTCACCGACGGGCATTCGGAATTCGAGCTGGTCACCCCGACCGGCGCGGCTATCGCCGCCGAAATCGCCGTCTTCGGGCCGCTGCCGGCCATGACCCTCGCCCGGGTCGGCTATGGTGTCGGCGGCCGGCAACTGCCGGACCGGCCGAACCTGCTGCGGGGGATGCTCGGCGACCCGGCGACGGCGGCCGAAACCGACCGGGTGGCGGTGCTGGAGACCCACCTCGACGATGCCAACCCGGAGTGGCTGGGGACGCTGATGGAACGTCTGCTGGCGGCGGGCGCTCTCGATGTCGGCTATGGGCCCCTGCAGATGAAAAAGAGCCGTCCCGGTCTGCGGGTCACGGTCATCGCCGCGCCGGAGCAGGCTGCCGCCCTCGCCTCCCTGTTGTTGCGGGAGAGCAGCGCCATCGGCGTGCGCTGCCACGAAACGGTGCGCTACAAGCTGCGCCGCGAAGAGCGGACGGTCGCCACCCCCCTCGGGGAGGCCCGGGTCAAACTCCTCTTCGACGGTGAGGAACTCGTCCGCATCACGCCGGAGCACGACAGTTGCCGCGGTCTGGCGGAGAGAAGCGGTCGGCCACTTCCCGAAGTCTACCGGATCGTGGAGCGGGCGGCGGACGAACTTTTTGAAAACAATTGAAATGGTTAAAGGTCGACGGGCAGAGAAAAAGCCATCAACCTTCAACCTTCAACCTTCAACCTGACCCTATGCGTCGCTTCATCCTTTTTCTCAGCAGCAACGCCGGACTCGGCTACTCGCCGGTCGCTTCCGGCACCATCGGCACCCTGGCGGGCATCCCTGCCTTCTTCCTGCTCGCCCCGCTGCCGCCGCTCCTCTATGCGCTGACCTGGCTCGGCCTGCTCTTTCTCTCGTTCTGGGCGGCCGGCGTGGCGGGAAAGATTTACGGCGTGGTCGACGACGGCCGCATCGTCATCGATGAACTGGTCGGCTATCTGGCCACCGTCGCCTTTCTTCCTTTCTCCTGGACGGCGGCTATTGCCGGTTTTTTCCTCTTCCGCTTCTTCGACATCACCAAGATCCCGCCGGCCCGCTGGTTCGACCGGCAGCTGAAAAACGGCTACGGGGTGGTGCTGGATGACGTTGTGGCGGGGATTTACGCCGCCATCGCCCTGCGGGCGACGCTTTGGGCGATTGGGCATTGATTTTGCTTTTGTCACATTAAAACCAATAAGCCCGGCAAGGGGTAATTTCTCATGTCCCTCAAGATCGCCGTCCTCGCCGTCGGTGACGAACTGCTCAACGGCGAAATGTCCGACACCAACACCATGCGGATTGCCCGCTGCCTCGGCGCGCACGGCCTGTCCTTGCGCGAGTCGCGCGCCGTTGCCGACGTGGAGGTCGATATCGTGGAAGCGCTGCTCGACCTGGCCCGCCGGCAGGATCTGGTCATCGTCACCGGCGGCCTCGGTCCCACCGCCGACGATCTGACCGCCCGGGCCGCCGCCCGGGCCTTTGAGCGACGACTGATACTGAGTGATGAAGCGCTGCAGCAGATCCGTGAGCATTTCCGCCGCAGCGGGCGACCGATGCATGCGGGTGACGAAAAGCAGGCGCTGCTGCCGCAGAAGGCGACGATCCTCCCCAATCCGGTCGGGAGCGCCCCCGGCTTTCTGCTGCGCCAGGGAGATAAGGACATTTTATTCCTGCCGGGGGTGCCGACAGAGATGGCCGCCATTCTCGAGCAATCGATTCTGGCCCGGCTGCTGGAACGGGCAGGGGGTGCCTTCCCGCGGCAGGAGAGAGTGCTCAAGGTCTTCGGGCTGTCCGAACCGAAAACCGAGGAGCGGCTGGCAGGCAGCCTGCCGGCAGGGGTCACGCTGGCATTCGGCGTCGACTTCCCCTTCGTCCACGTCAAGCTGCGGGCAGCCGGCGAAGAGGCGGAGACGCTTCTGGATCGGGCTGAATTGGCGGCCCGCCAGGCACTCGACAACAACGTGGTCGCCATCGGCACCGGCAGCCTGGTACAGACCGTCGCCCGTCAGATGACCACCGCCGGCCTGACCCTGTCGCTGGCCGAGTCGTGCACCGGCGGCCTGATCGCCAAACTGCTCACCGACCTTCCCGGCGCCTCCGCCTTTCTGGAGCGGGGCGCGGTCACCTATGCCAACAGCGCCAAGGGAGACTGGCTGGGCATCCCCGCCGACCTGATTGCACGCGAAGGAGCGGTGAGCGAAGCCTGTGCCCTGGCAATGGCCCGGGGGATTCGGCGAGCCGCCGGCACCGACGTGGCGCTGGCCGTCACCGGCATCGCCGGGCCCAGCGGCGGCACCCCGGGCAAACCTGTCGGCACTGTTTACCTCGCCCTGGCGGCGGCCGATGCGGAACAGGTCAGGGGGTACCGCTTCGGCGGCGAGCGGGAGCAGATTCGCACCCTCTCGGCCTGCATGGCCCTCGACTGGCTGCGTCGCTATCTCGGGGCCCGGGCAGCGGGAACACCTCCGCACCCGGTGCCGGAATACTAACAGCAGGTCTTTACGGAGAGCCCTCAATTGGCTTCGAACCGGCTGAAAAACCGAACCGGAATCCTGCTGACTGCAGCATTCGGCGGCCTGCTGCTGACGGCGGCAGCCCTGCTCCGACTCCACCCGGCTGGCGATGTCGGCCAGGCGGCCCTCCCCTTTCTCTTCGCCTTTGGCCTCTGCCTTACGGCACTCCCCCTGCTTGCCCTGCACCGCACCAGCCTGCGCAATCTGCAACTGCAGCGAGACTGCGAGCGGCTTATGGCAGAAAACGAGAACCTGTGCGTCGCCCACCGACTTGCTGAACGACGCAGCCGGCAACTGCTCGACAACGCCGGAGACGCCATCTTTTTCATCAACCCGGAGAACGGCTCGCTGCTGGAGATGAACCGCCAGGCCGAAGAGCTGCTCGGCTACACGGCGGCAGAGATTCACGCCCTCTTGCTGTCGGCGATTTTCCCCGGCCACCAGCGCCGGCGTTATCTGCGCCTGGTCAGAAACGTTCTCGACAACGGCTACGGGGAAGACGACAATCTGTTGTTCCGGCGCAAGGACGGGACGCTTTTCACGGGCGCCGTCCACGCCCGGCTGGGGGAACTTGGCGCCAGCAGAGTGGTGCACGGCGTCCTGCGCAACATTACGGAAATCAAGCGGATCGAGCGGGAACTGCGCCAGAAGAACCAGGATCTGACCCTGGTCAACGCGATTGCCCGGCAGGTCTCGGGCAATCGCGACCTGCCGGCGATGCTGAACGAAGTCCTGGCCAGGACGGTCCAGGCCTTTGCCGCCACCGGTGGCGGCATCTACCTGGCGAGCGACGACGGCAGCAGCCTGCACCTGACAGTGCACCAGGGGATCGACGACACCCTGCTCGCGGACCTTGAGCACATCGTAGCGGGAGTCGGCGTCGCCGGCCGGGTGGCTGCTACCGGGCAGGCACGCAGTTCGGCCGATCTGCAGAAAGACCGGCGGCTGCGCTCCCAGGCAGTCCTGGCGGCCGGCTGGCGCGCCTTCCAGGCCGTTCCGCTGATCGCCGCCGGCAGCACCATAGGCGTTCTCTTCCTGTTCACCCTGGAGAAGCGCATCACCCGGCGCGAGGAGCTCAACCTCCTGCTCTCGATCGGTCGCCAGGTCGGGACAGCAGTACAGAGCGCCCAGCTCTTCGAGTCCCTGCAGTGGCAGTACCGACTGACCCGGGCCAGCAACCGGGAGTTGAAGCAATCGCGCCGGCAGCTCGAGGAGAACTTGACCCGGCTGGAAGAGACCAACCGGGGACTGGAGAGACTCGACCGGATGAAGAGCAACTTCCTGGCGATGGCTTCCCATGAGCTGCGCACGCCGCTCACCTATGTTCTCTCCGGCGCCGAACTGCTCAAAACCACTCTCGACAGTCAGCTGAGCGCCGAGGAAAGACAGGTGCTGGACGCAGTCTACGAAGGGGGCAGGCGGCTGGAAGCCATCGTCCAGGATCTGCTCGAGGCGGCCCGCATCGAATCGCAGAGCCTCTACCTGGCGCGCGAACCGGTCGACCTGCCGGCCATCATCGCAGAGATCGGGCAGAGTTTCCGCCCCGTTTTCGAGCAGCGCAATCTTGTCTTCCGGCTGCACGATTGCCAGGCCCCGCTCGAACTCAGCGGCGATACCCACCACCTTAGAAAGACTTTCCAGCGGCTGCTGGAGAACGCCGTCAAGTTTACTCCCGAAGGCGGGGAGATCGAGGTCCGCATGGCCATCCGCGAGTCTTTCGAACTCAAACCGCTCGAGCCGGCGCTGCGTCCGTTCTCCGCCTCGTTCTTCCGCAACCTCACCGCCGAGCGACTGCTGCAGGTCACCGTCCGTGACAGCGGCGTCGGTATCGATCCGGAAGAGCAGCTCAGGGTGTTCGACCGTTTTTATGAAGTCGGCCCCATCACCGAACATTTCACCTCGCGGACCCGCTTCGGCGGCAAAGGCGTCGGGCTGGGGCTGAGCCTGGTCAAGGGAATGGTGGAGGCGCACGGTGGCATGGTCTGGGTGGAAAGCGCCGGAACCACCGGAAACGCCGGAGGCAGCGCCTTCCACGTGCTGCTGCCGCTGGCGGCAAACATCGGCGAGGCCGTCGATGCGGCAGGTTAGAACCTTCCTGGCCATTCCCGTTACCGACGAGCTGCGCCGGGGAATGACCCGGCTGCAGCGGGAGTTGACCGGCAGCCTGCCGGGCATCCGCTGGGTCAACCCGGCCAGCATCCATCTGACCCTTCGGTTTTTCGGCGACGTCCCTGAAGAATCCCTTGAAAAGATAGGGGAAGTTATGCTATCCGTAGGGCGCTTATGTGCTCCCTTCCAGGCGGAAGCGGCCGGCGTCGGCGCCTTCCCTTCCCCGGCCCGGCCCCGGGTGATCTGGCTGGGCGTGCGGGGCGGACCTGAGCTGGCGGCCCTGCATGCGGCAATGGAAGAGGGGCTGCGGCAAATCGGCTTCCCCGGCGAGGATCGTTCCTTTTCCCCCCACCTCACCCTCGGTCGCTGCCGGCAACGGATCGCCGCGGCGCAACCCGTTCTGGAGCGTTTCCGCGATTTCGCCTGCGCCCCCCTGCCGGTAGACCGGGTGACTCTCTACGAAAGCCGCCTGGAGCCGGCGGGCGCGGTTCATCTGCCGTTAAAGACTGTTTATCTGGGTGGATAGGGCCTGCGGGAAACATCCGAAAAGAGTTTTCTCGCAGACCTCTTCAGCGACCTATAATCACCAACCTTACGAGCCAATTTTCCCGGGAGGATAGACATGGCGGACAACAACCGCGAGCGCGCCATCGACCTGGCCATGAGCCAGATCGAAAAACAGTTCGGCAAGGGGAGCATCATGCGACTCGGCCTGGACACCGCACTGCCGGGGGTGCAGGCCATCTCCACCGGCGCCCTTTCCCTCGACATCGCCCTGGGCGTGGGCGGCGTGCCGCGCGGCCGGATCATCGAGATCTACGGTCCCGAGTCGTCCGGTAAAACCACCCTGGCCCTGCACATCGCCGCTGAAGCCCAGAAAACCGGGGGCATCGTCGCCTTCGTCGACGCCGAGCACGCCCTCGACATCCAGTATGCGCGCAAGCTCGGCGTCAGAACCGACGATCTGCTCGTCTCCCAGCCCGATACCGGCGAGCAGGCCCTGGAGATTGCCGAAGTCCTGGTGCGCAGCGGCGCCATCGACGTCCTGGTGGTCGACTCGGTAGCGGCCCTCGTCCCCCGCGCCGAAATCGAGGGTGAAATGGGGGATTCACACATGGGCCTGCAGGCGCGCCTCATGTCGCAGGCGTTGCGCAAGCTCACCGCCACCATCAGCAAGTCCAACACCATCGTCATTTTCATCAACCAGATCCGCATGAAGATCGGCGTCATGTTCGGCAATCCGGAAACGACCACCGGCGGCAACGCCCTCAAGTTCTACGCCTCGGTGCGCATGGACATCCGCCGGACCGCTTCGCTCAAGCAGGGGCAGGACGTGATCGGCAACCGTACGCGGGTCAAGGTGGTCAAGAACAAGGTGGCACCCCCCTTCAAGGAAGCCGAATTCGACATCATGTACGGCACCGGCATCTCCCGGGAAGGCGATATCGTCGATCTGGGGGCCGATTCCGGCATCATCGAGAAAAGCGGCGCCTGGTACTCCTACGGCGGCGAGCGCATCGGCCAGGGCCGGGAGAATGCCAAGCAGTTTCTCAAGGAGAACCCCGAACTCGCCCGCGCCGTCGAAGCGAAGATCCTCGAACACTTCGGGCTGGGCGCCCCGGCAACGGCCGCAGAGAGGGCCTGATCCATGGAGCTCAACGACATCCTCTCGGTTGCCCTCAAGGCCCGGGCTTCGGACATTCATCTCAAAGCCGGGCTGCCGCCGATCTTCCGCATCGACGGCGCCCTGCGCCCCCTGCCCAAGGCGCCGCGCATCGGTCCGGACCTCACCGAGAAGATCGCCCACGACATCATGAGCGAGCGGCAGCGGCTGCGCTTCGCCGAGGTCCATGAGGTCGACCTGGCCTACGGGGTCCCCGGTCTGGGCCGCTTCCGCGTCAATGCCTTCTCGCAGCGCGGCTCGATCTCCCTGGTCTTTCGGGCCATCCCCATCGAGATCAAGGGGGTCGACGAACTGCTGCTGCCGCCGGTCCTGAAAAAGCTGGCCCTGGAGGAGCGCGGCCTGGTCCTGGTCACCGGCGCGACCGGCTCCGGAAAGTCGACCACGCTGGCGGCGTTGATCGATTACATCAACACCAACCGGACCGCCCATGTCGTCACCATCGAGGACCCGATCGAATACCTGCACCGCGACAAGAAGAGCATCATCAACCAGCGGGAGGTCGGATTCGACACCGAAGGATTCGAAATCGCCCTGAAGAGCGCTCTGCGCCAGGACCCCGACGTCATCCTGGTCGGCGAGATGCGCGACTACGAGACGATCGAGACCGCCCTGCTCGCTGCCGAAACCGGCCATCTGGTCCTTTCCACCGTGCACACCATCGACGCCACGGAAACCATCAACCGCATCGTTTCGGTCTTCCCCCCTCACCAGCAGCGGCAGATCCGGCTGCAGCTCTCCGCCGTCCTCAAGGGGATCGTCTCCCAGCGCCTCGTCCCCCGCGCCGATGGCAAAGGGAGGGTCCCGGCCATCGAGGTCATGGTCTCCACCGCCCGCACCCGGGAATTGATCGACGACAAGGATAAGACCAAACAGCTGCGCGAAGCGATCCAGCAGGGCTTCACCGCCTACGGCATGCAGACCTTCGACCAGTCCCTGATGGGACTGCTCAAACGCCAGCTCATCACCTTCGACGAAGCCCTGCGCCAGTCCTCCAACCCCGACGACTTCAAGCTCAAGTTCTCGGGGATCTCCTCCACCTCCGACCTCAGCTGGGACGCCTTTGAAAAGGAGGGGTCGCCGGAAAAAGAGGAGCAGGCCGTCATTGAGCGATTCTGATGCCCTGGCGGCGGCACTGCGCCTGCTGGCGAGGCGCGGACGCAGCGAAAGCGAACTTGCCGGCAGGCTGCGGCAGAAAGGTTTCAGCGAAGCGGCCATCACCAGCGTCATGGCCCGCTGCCGCCAACTGGGCTACCTGGACGACACCCGCTTCGCCCGGGAACGGGCCCGGGAGCTGATGCGGGGCGGACGCGCCGTCGGCCGCCGCGTCCTGGTCGACCTCCAGCAGCGGGGGATTGCCGAAGCCACGGCCCTCGCGGCCGTCGAAGAGGCCGCGCAGGAATTCGGCGAAGATGCCCTGCTGGCCGATCTGCGGCGGCGCCGCTTCCCCGATTTTGCCTGGCCGGCGGCCGACGACCGGCAGCGGCAGCGAGTCGTCAACTTTTTCCTGCGCCGGGGATTTTCCCTCCCCCGGGTGCTGTCATTTTTACGCGAGAGGTAGAGAAAACCGTCATGATTACCGGCAACGAACTCCGCAGTCGCTTCCTGCAATTCTTCGAGGAGCGGGGGCACTCCGTCGTCCCCTCCTCTTCGCTGATCCCCCACAATGACCCTACCCTGCTCTTCACCAACGCCGGGATGAACCAGTTCAAGGACCTCTTCCTCGGCCGGGAAAAACGCGCCTACGTACGCGCCTGCTCCTCCCAGAAGTGCGTCCGGGCCGGCGGCAAGCACAACGATCTGGAAAACGTCGGCCGCACCGCCCGCCACCACACCTTTTTCGAGATGCTGGGCAACTTCTCCTTCGGCGATTACTTCAAGAAAGAGGCGATCGCCTTCGCCTGGGATTTCCTCACCCGGGAACTCGGGCTGGACAAGGACCGCCTTTACGTCACGGTCTTCACCGATGACGACGAGGCCGCCGACATCTGGCATCGCCAGGAAGGCGTGCCGCGCGAACGGATCTTCCGCTTCGGCGAAAAGGACAACTTTTGGTCGATGGGCGATACCGGCCCCTGCGGGCCGTGCACCGAAATCTTCTGGGACAACGGTCCCGAAGTCGGCTGCGGCAAACCGGATTGCGCCGTCGGCTGCGACTGCGACCGCTACATGGAGATCTGGAACAACGTCTTCATGCAGTATGACCGCAGCGCCGACGGCACCCTGACGCCGCTGCCCAAACCTTCGGTCGACACCGGCATGGGGCTGGAGCGGATCTGCACGGTCATGCAGGGGGTGAAATCCAACTACGACACCGATCTGCTGCGCGGCATCATCGCTTTCACCGAGCAGCTCGCCGGCAAACGCTATGGCGCCAGCGCCAACGACGACGTTTCGCTGCGGGTCATCGCCGACCACAGCCGGGCCACCGCCTTTCTCATCGGCGACGGCGTGCTGCCGAGCAACGAGGGGCGCGGCTACGTGCTGCGGCGCATCATGCGCCGGGCCGCCCGCCATGCCAAGATGCTCGGCTTCACCGAACCGGTGCTGCACCGCACCGCCCGCTACGTCACCGAGGCGATGGCCGGGGCCTACCCCGAGCTGGCCGAGCGCGCCGACTACGTGGCCAAGGTGGTCAAAAACGAGGAGGAGCGTTTCATCCAGACCCTCGACAACGGCCTGCGCATCCTCAACGAGGCGGTTGAAAAGCTGAAAAAAAGGGGAGAGACGGTGCTGCCCGGCGAGGTCATCTTTCGCCTCTACGACACCTTCGGCTTCCCCACCGACCTTACCGCCGACATCGTCAGCGCCGAGGGGATCAGCCTCGACGAGGCGGGCTTCGAGGTCTGCATGGAAAGGCAGCGGCAAAAGGCGCGGGAGCACTGGAAGGGCTCCGGCGAGGAGGCGGTGGCCGCCGTCTACCGGCAACTGGCAGAGGACGGTCTGCACTGCGAATTCACCGGTTACGGCTCGCTGACCGACTACGGCACGATCCTGGCCCTGCTCAAGGAAGGCCAGCCGGTGCTGGAGGCTCACGCGGGCGATCGGGTCGAAATCATCACCTCGACAACCCCCTTCTACGGCGAATCGGGTGGGCAGGCCGGCGACCGCGGCGAGATCAGCACCGGTTCGGCCCACATCCGGGTGCTGGAGACGAAGAAGCCTCTCTCCGGCATCACCGTTCATCTCGGCGAGGTCGTCGCCGGCGCCGTGCGCAAGGGCGAAGCGGCCGACCTGAAGGTGGACGGTGCTCAGCGTCAGGCGACCGCCCTCAACCATACCGCTACCCACATCCTGCAGGCGGTGCTGGTGGAGACCCTCGGCGACCACGTCAAGCAGGCCGGCTCGCTGGTTACCCCCGAGCGGCTGCGCTTCGACTTCACCCACTTCTCGCCCCTTTCGACCGAGGAGATCGACCGGGTCGAGGCGGAGGTGAACCGCCGCATCCGCGACAACCAGCAGGTCGAGACCCGGGAGATGGCGACCGAGCAGGCAGTGGCCGCCGGCGCCACCGCGCTCTTCGGTGAGAAATACGGCGAGTCAGTACGGGTGGTGCAGGTCGGCGACTTCAGCATGGAACTCTGCGGCGGCACCCACGTGCGGGCGGCCGGTGATATCGGCCTGTTCAAGATCGTCCAGGAAACCGGCATCGCCGCCGGCGTCCGCCGCATCGAGGCAGCGACCGGTGCCCGGGCGCTGGAGTTCGTCCGTCAGGAGGAGCAGACCCTGGAACGGCTCGCCGGCCTGGTGAAAAGCGACCGCCAGCAGCTGGAGAACCGCCTGCAGAGGCTGCTCGAACGCCAGAAGGAACTTGAACGTGAAGTCGATGCCCTGCAGTCCCGCCTCAACTCCGGCCGCTCCTCGAAACTGCTGGAGCAGGCCAGAGAAGTTGCCGGTACGCGGCTGCTGACGGCCCGGGTCGACGGCCTGGACGGCAAGGCGTTGCGGGAGCTGGCGGACCAGCTGCGCGACCGGCTCGGCTCGGGCATTATCGTCCTCGGCAGCGAGGCGGAGGGCAAGGCGAGTCTGCTGGTGGCGGTGACCGGCGACCTGACCGGCCGCTTTCAGGCCGGACAGCTCATCCGCCCCCTGGCTGAGCTGGTCGGCGGCAAGGGAGGGGGCCGCCCCGAACTCGCCCAGGCCGGCGGCACTCGGCCCGAGGGCCTTGACCAGTCGCTGGCCGCTGCGGAAAATCTCATCGCCGGCACGCCGCTCCATTAAACGGCCGACCTGTTATACTGGGTAACTGTTGGGCAGGCCGGAGCACGCATACACCGGCCGAAAGTTCTGAACACGGGGGCGAAAGCCGTGCGCATGGGGACCGAAACAGTTGTGGAGATGCGTCAGGTGAGCGGTCGCTGTCTCCTCATCGTCGACGATGAGGAGGTCATCCGCGAGCTGTGTGCCAAGGCGCTGCGCGGTTACCGGATTCTCCAGGCGGCCGACGGCGGCGAAGCGCTCAGGGTCCTCGAGCAGGAAACGGTCGATGTCGTCCTTACCGATGTCATGATGCCGCAGATGAACGGCCTCGACCTGCTGAAAACGGTCAAGGAGCGGGAACCGAACCAGGTGGTTGTCGTCATGACCGGCTATGCCGACAAGGAGATCGTTCTGCGGGCGCTCAAGGCCGACGCCGACGACTTCATCAGTAAGCCGATCAACCTGCTGCAGCTCAAGACCACCATCGACAAGGCATTGGAGAAGAGAGCCCTCAAGGAAGAACTGGTCCAACTCAAGCGCATGGACCGGTTGAAGTCCGACTTTCTCGGCCTGATTTCGCACAAACTCAAGACCCCCACCACTGCCATCTCCCTTTTCATCCAGAATCTGGGGCAAGGCATCGGCGACCCGGCCGATCCCGCCTTCCAGAAAACCCTCGCCCTGATCCTCGAGGAGTCGCAGTACCTGAACTACCTGATCCAGGACCTGCTCTACTACAGTGAAGTCATCCTGCAGGAAGGTCCTCCCCGGCTCGGTCCGGTCAATCCCGGCGAACTGGCGGCTGCCGTTGTCAAGGAACTGCAGAGGTCCTGCCAGAACAAGGGGCTCACCCTGGAGAGTTCCTTGAGCGACGCCCTGCCCGCCATGAACCTCGACCGGCAGCGCATCGCCTTTGCCCTGCGGGCGCTGCTGGAGAACGCCATCAAGTTCACCCCTCCGGGAGGCACCATCTTCCTCGCCGCGCAAGCCCAAGAGGAATCGATACGGCTGGTGGTGCACGACACCGGCCCGGGCATCGCCAGGGAGGAGTTGCCCAAGGTGTTCGAAAAATTCTACCAGGTCGATCCGGCCCGCACCGGCCAGGTACGCGGCTTCGGTCTCGGCCTCTACTATGCCCGCCAGTTCGCCCAGAGCCACGGCGGCAATATCCTGATCGAGTGCCCCCCAGGCGGGGGGACCGTTGCGACGCTGCTCCTGCCCCGGTAAGCGTGGCCGTCCACTGCCGGTGAAGCCGCAACCTCCCGTCCGGAGCCGACGGAGGAGCGGCATTTTGCTTTTTTTGCCGGCCGCGCTGTGCTATATTCAGCGCATTTTTCGTTCAGCGGCGAGTGCCGGAAAAGGGGGTCTCATGTTTCGCGGAACCACCATTGTCTGCATCCGGAAAAACGGCGAAGTCGCCATCGCCGGCGACGGCCAGGTGACCATGGGCAACACGGTCATGAAACATGGCGCCCGCAAGATTCGTCGCATGTTCGACAACCGGATCATTGCCGGTTTTGCCGGCAGCACGGCCGATGCGTTCACCCTCTTCGAGAAGTTCGACGCCAAGCTGCAGGAGTTTCGCGGCAACCTCACCCGGGCTGCCGTCGCCCTGGCCAAGGACTGGCGCACCGACCGCATCCTGCGCCAGCTCGAGGCATTGCTGATCGTCGCCGATGCCGAGACGACCCTGGTCATCTCCGGCGCCGGGGACGTGATCGAGCCCGACGACGGCGTCGCCGCCATCGGCTCCGGCGGCCCCTTCGCCCTGGCCGCGGCGCGCGCCCTGCTGGCCCACTCGGAGCTTTCGGCCCGGCAGACGGCCGAGGAGTCGCTGCGCATCGCCGCCGGCATCTGCATCTATACCAACGACCAGATTCTGGTGGAGGCCCTGCCGTGACCAATTTTACCCCCCGGGAGATCGTCAGCGAACTCGACCGCTATATCGTCGGCCAGAAGGCCGCCAAGCGGGCAGTGGCCGTGGCCCTGCGCAACCGCTGGCGCCGCCAGCAGGTACCGGCGGAGCTGCGGGACGAGATCGCCCCGAAGAACATCATCATGATCGGCCCCACCGGCGTCGGCAAGACCGAGATCGCCCGCCGTCTGGCCAAACTGGCCCAGGCCCCCTTCGTCAAGGTCGAGGCTTCCAAGTTCACCGAAGTCGGCTACGTCGGGCGGGACGTGGAGAGCATGGTCCGCGACCTGGTGGAGTTGGCCATCCTCATGGTCAAGACCGAGGAGGCCCAGGCGGTGCGGGTCAAGGCCGAGGATTTGGCCGAGGAGCGTCTGCTCGATCTCCTTCTGCCCGGCGAGGCCGCCTCCGCGTCGGCCGAGGGGGGATCGCTCGAGAGCCGCGAGTCGACCCGCGACAAGCTGCGCAAACTGCTGCGCATGGGTGAACTCGACAACCGCTACGTGGAGGTCGAAACCCAGGAGGTGAAGATGCCGATGATGGAGGTCTTCACCCCGCAGGGGACCGAGGAGATGGGGATCAACATCAAGGAGATGTTCGGCAACCTCTTCCCGAAGAAGACCAAGCGGCGGCGGATGAAGGTGGCCGAAGCGCGCGAACTGCTGGTCGAAACCGAGGCCGAGAAGCTGGTCGACATGGAGAAGGTGCAGACCCTGGCCAGGGAGCGCACCGAGCAGAGCGGCATCATCTTCATCGACGAAATCGACAAGATCGCCAGCCGCGAGGGGGGGCACGGCCCCGAGGTCTCCCGCGAGGGGGTGCAGCGCGACATCCTGCCGATCGTCGAGGGGAGCACGGTCAACACCAAGTACGGACCGGTGAAGACCGACCACATCCTGTTCGTCGCCGCCGGCGCCTTCCACGTCTCGAAGCCCTCGGACCTGATTCCCGAACTGCAGGGGCGCTTCCCCATCCGGGTCGAGCTGGAGAGCCTGGGCGAGGAGGAGTTCGTCCGCATCCTCACCGAGCCGAGGAACGCCCTGATCCGTCAGTACACGGCCCTGATGGAGACCGAAGGGATCGAGCTGCTCTTCCGGGAGGACGCCGTCCACGAGATCGCCCGCACCGCCGCCACGGTCAACGACCGCACGGAGAACATCGGCGCGAGGCGCCTGCACACGATCCTGGAGAAGCTGCTCGAAGACCTCTCCTTCGACGCCCCCGAACGCCGCGAGCAGCGCATCGAGATCGATGCCGAATACGTACGCAACCGCCTCGCCGAGATCGTCCGGGACGAGGATCTGTCGAGGTATATTTTGTGATTTTCGTAGGGGCGAGGCGCTGCCTCGCCCAGGGCGACCCAGCGGGTCGCCCCTACCGAAACATCGAGGACAACCCATGCAGGAACTGATCAACAAGGCCAACGTGCTGATGGAGGCGCTGCCGTACATCAAGCGCTTTGCCAACAAGACCTTCGTCATCAAGTACGGCGGCCACGCCATGACCGAGGAGCGGCTCAAGGAATCCTTCGCTCTCGACGTCATCCTCCTCAAGTCCCTGGGGATCAATGCCGTCATCGTCCATGGCGGCGGACCGCAGATCAACGAGACCCTCAAGCGCTACGGCATCGTCTCCCGGTTCGTCCGCGGCATGCGGGTCACCGACGCCGAGACCATGGCCGTGGTTGAAATGGTCCTGGTCGGCCAGGTGAACAAGGACGTGGTCGGCTACCTCAACCAGCACGGCGGCCGGGCCGTCGGGCTCTCCGGCAAGGATGGAAGCCTGCTGCTTTGTGAAAAGCTGCTGCAGGAGGTCAGGCGCGAGGATGGCAGTACCGAACAGATCGACATCGGCTTCGTCGGCGACGTGGTCAAGGTCAACCAGGAGCTCATCGTAACCCTGGAGCACGGCAAGTTTATTCCGGTCATCGCCCCGGTGGGGGTCGGCGCGGGCGGCGAGAGCTACAACATCAACGCCGATCTGGTCGCCGCCCGGGTGGCGGCAGCGCTCAAGGCAGAGAAGCTGATCCTGCTGACCGACGTCGAGGGGGTGAAGGACGCCGGCGGCACGCTGCTGCCGAGCATCGCCGCGGGCGACGTGCCGAGCCTGGTCGACGGCGGCACCATTACCGGCGGCATGATCCCCAAGGTGACCTGCTGTGTCGACGCCCTGAACGAGGGGGTGAAGAAGGCGCACATCATCGACGGCCGGGTGGAGCACGCGGTGCTCCTGGAAATTTTCACCGACGTGGGCATAGGGACGGAGATTGTGAAATGACCTCGCAAGAGTGGATCGACAAGGGCGACCGCTATATCATGAAGACCTACGGGCGCTACCCCATCGTCCCGGTGCGGGGCGAAGGGTGCGTGCTCTGGGACGCCGACGGCAGGCGCTATCTGGACTTCCTCGCCGGGGTGGCGGTCAACAACCTCGGCCACTGCCACCCCAGGGTGGTCAGGGCCATCCAGGAGCAGGCGGCGACCCTCATCCACTGCTCGAACTATTACCACATCCCGCAGCAGATCGAACTGGCCGAACTCCTCTGCAGCCGCAGCTTCGCCGACCGGGCCTTCTTCTGCAACAGCGGCGCCGAGGCCAACGAGGCGGCGATCAAACTCGCCCGCAAATACAGCCGGGAGAAATACGGCCCCGAGCGCTACGCCATCATCACTGCCGCCGAGTCGTTCCACGGCCGCACCATGGCAACCGTCTCGGCCACCGGCCAGGAGAAGGTGCAACGCTTCTTCGATCCGCTGCTGCACGGCTTCAAGCATGTCCCGTTCAACGACGCGGCGGCCATCGCGGCGGCGGTCACCCCCGACACCTGCGCCGTCATGCTGGAGCCGATCCAGGGCGAGGGCGGGATCAACGTCCCGGCCCCCGACTACCTGCGGCAGGTGCGGGAGATCTGCGACCGGCATGGCCTGCTGCTGATCCTCGACGAAGTCCAGACGGGCCTGGGGCGAACCGGCAAACTCTTCGCCTACGAGCACTTCGGCGTGGCTCCCGATATCATGACCCTCGCCAAGGCCCTGGCGGGCGGCGCCCCCATCGGCACCATGCTGGCAAGGGAGGAGGTCGCCGCCGCCTTCACCCCCGGCACCCATGGCTCCACCTTCGGCGGCAACCCGCTGATGACGACCGCGGCCCTCGCCGCCGTGCGGACCCTGCTGGAGGACGGCCTGCTGACGCGGGGAGTGGAGATGGGCGCGTATCTGCTGGCCGCCCTCAAAACCCTTGGCAGCAAATATCCCTGCGTCACCGAGGTGCGCGGCATCGGCCTGATGATCGGCATGGGCCTCGCCATCCCGGCTGGCGACATCGTCAAGAAGGGGCATGAGCGGGGGGTGCTGCTCAACGTCACCCACGACACGGTGCTGCGCTTCGTGCCGCCGCTCACGGTGAGCAAGGCGGAGATCGACGAGATGATCGGCATCCTCGACGGCATCCTGGCGGAGATTTGAATCGTAGGGGCACGGCATGCCGTGCCCCTACCCTGTAATTGTTTCAGGAGCAGGCAATGAAAAAAGACTTTTTATCTCTGGCCGACTGGAGCCGGGAGGAATTGGAAGCGATTTTCGCGTTGACGAAGGACCTCAAGGCGAAGCAGAAGCGCCGCGAGCCGCACCGGCTTCTGGAGGGGAAGAGTGTGGCGCTGATCTTCGAGAAGTCGTCGACCCGCACCCGGGTTTCCTTTGAGGTCGGCGTCTGGCAGCTCGGCGGCCAGCCCCTGTTCATCGCCTCGGGAACCTCCCAAATGGGACGCGGCGAACCGATCAGGGACACCGCCCGCACCCTCTCCCGCTACTGCGACGGCGTGATGATCCGCACCTACGGTCAGGAGATTGTCGAGGAGTTCGGCCGCTACGCCTCGGTACCGGTCATCAACGGCCTCACCGACAAGTTTCACCCCTGTCAGGTGATGGCCGACATCTTCACCGTTATGGAGCACAAAGGGGGGCACGCAGGTCGCAAGTTCGCCTGGGTCGGCGACGGCAACAACATGGCGAATTCCTGGATCGAGGCGGCAGCCATCTTCGGCTTCGAGCTTGCCCTGGCCTGCCCGCAGGGGTACGAACCCGATCTCCATGTCTGGGAATGGGCGCAAGCCCGGTCGGCCAGGATCACCATCACTGAGGACCCGGAGGAGGCGGTGTCCGGCGCCGATGTGCTCAACACCGACGTCTGGGCGAGCATGGGGCAGGAAGCGGAGCAGAAACAGCGGGAACATGCCTTTGCCGGGTACTGTCTGGACGGCAAGCTGGTCGCCCTGGCGAAGCCCGATTGCATCGTGCTGCATTGCCTGCCGGCGCACCGCGGCGAAGAGATCACCGACGAGGTGATCGAGGGAACGCATTCAGTCGTCTTCGACGAGGCGGAGAACCGCCTGCACGTGCAGAAGGCGATCATGGCCACCCTGATGAAAGGCAGGTAAAAGGTTCAAGGCACAAGATTTAACCTTTGACCTTTTACCGGGTTTCAATATGATTCTCACCTGTCCCCACTGCGGCTTCTCCCGACAGGTGGAGGCGGCGCGCCTCCCGGAAAAACCGCTGCGGGTGACCTGCCCCCGCTGCCGCCAGATCTTCCCGTTCAGCCGGGACGAGACCGGCCAGCCGAACGCCGCCGAACCGGTTATCTCGCAGCCGATCGGGGTCGGAGTTTCGCCGGCCGCCACCGGTGCCTCGACGGCGAGCGGCGCGGCAGCCCTCAAGGCCGGGTTCTGGATCCGGGCCGTCGCCAGCCTGCTCGACATGCTGGCGCTCGGTCTGCTGGAGTCGGCCCTCGGCTCGCTGCTCATCCGCATCAGCGGACTGGAACCCGGATTCCACAGCCGCGAGGGGCGAATGATCATGCTCACCGTCGCCGCCTTCGGCCTGGTCCTCGGCTACGCCTACCGGGTCTTCTTCATCGGTTACTGCGGGCAGACGCCGGGCAAGATGGCGGTGCGGGTCAAGGTCATTCGCACCGACGGCACGGAAGTCGGTTACGTTCGCGGCCTCCTTCGGGAGGTGGTCGGCAAGTTCCTGTCCAAACTGCTGCTCGGCATCGGCTATCTGATGGTCGCCTTCGATTCCCGCAAGCAGGGACTGCACGACAAGATCGCCGATACATATGTCATCAAGCTGCAAGGATGAAGGATGAATTATGAAGGATGATTTCAAACCTTCATCCCTCTTCCTTCATACTTCATACTTGCCTTTCATCCTTCATCCTTTAAAAGGAGACATTTCATGTCCAGAAAAGGTTCGGCAAAAAAAGTTGTCCTGGCTTATTCCGGCGGGCTCGACACCTCCATCATCCTCAAATGGCTGGTGGAAGAGTACGACTGCGAGGTCATCGCCTACTCGGCCGACCTCGGCCAGGGGGAGGAGCTCGATTTCATCCCTGAGAAGGCGAAGAAGACCGGCGCCAGCAAGAGCTACATCGTCGACCTCAAGGAGGAGTTCACCCGCGACTTCGTCTTCCCGATGTTCCGCGCCAACGCCATCTACGAGGGGCGCTACTTCCTCGGCACCTCCATCGCCCGGCCGCTGATCGCCAAGGCGCAGATGGAGATCGCCGCCAAGGAAGGAGCCGACGCCGTCTCCCACGGCGCCACCGGCAAGGGGAACGACCAGGTCCGCTTCGAGCTCGCCTACTACCACTTCGATCCGGCGATCAAGGTCATCGCCCCCTGGCGCGAGTGGGACCTGAAGAGCCGCACCGCCCTGGAGGAGTACGCCGTGAAGCACGGCATTCCGGTGCCGACCAGCAAGAAGTTCCCCTGGAGTTCCGACCGCAACCTGCTGCACATCTCCTTCGAAGGGGCGATCCTGGAGAACCCCTGGGCCGAGGCCCCCGAGGAGATGTACGTGCTCACCAGGCGCCCCGAGGACGCCCCGGACCAGCCCGAGTACGTCGAGATCGAGTTCGAGAAAGGGGATGCGGTGGCCGTCAACGGCGTGCGCCTCTCGCCGGCCAACCTGCTCGCCAAGCTCAACGAGCTCGGCGGCAAGCACGGCATCGGCCGGGTCGACCTGCTCGAGAACCGCTACGTCGGCATGAAATCGCGCGGCGTCTACGAAACCCCCGGCGGCACCATCCTCGAAGAGGCGCACCGGGCGGTGGAATCGATCACCATGGACCGCGAAGTCATGCACCTGCGCGACGGCCTGATGCCGCGCTACGCCGACATGGTCTACAACGGCTACTGGTTCTCGCCCGAGCGCCTGGCGCTGCAGACGCTGATCGATGCCACCCAGCAGACGGTCAACGGCAAGGCCCGCATCAAGCTCTACAAGGGTCACTGCCGGGTCGTGGGCCGCGACTCGGCCACCGACAGCCTGTTCAACGTCGACTTCGCCACCTTCGAGGCCGACCAGGTCTACAACCAGGCCGATGCCGAAGGCTTTATCAAGCTCAACGCCCTGCGCATGCGCATCGCCGCGATACAGCGGGCTAACCGGAAATAGCCGTCCCGCGGTAGGGGCGCAGCAGCCACCTCCGTCAGAGCAGCGCCGGCTGCGGCGGCCGGATGCTGCGCCCCTACGGACTTGTCATGGAATTTCGCAAGCAATCGATTAAGACCTCCGTCGTGGCCTGCATCATCGATGAGCAGGAGCGGGTGCTGCTCACCCGCCGCTGCATCCATCCCTTCTGCGGCCAGTGGGTGATGCCGGGGGGCAAGATCGACCTCGGCGAAGCGATCCTCGAGGCGTTGCACCGTGAGGTGCGCGAAGAGGTCGGCATCGAGGTCCGGGTCGAGGGGCTGATCGACGTCTTCGAGCACCTGCAGGTCGGCTCGGACCGCGAGCACTTCGTCATCCTCTACTACCGGGCGGCCCCCCTCTCCGGGGAGCTGCGTCCCAACGGCGTCGAATGCACCGAGGCGGCCTGGATCGACAAGGAGCGGCTGCCTGCCTTCGACCTCACCCCCGGCACCCGCCACATCCTGGCCAAGGTCTTCCCCGGGGTCGGCTTCGGCAACGGCGCCCCGCCGCCGCGCTCCGCCGAAGGGGAAGTCCCCGGCGGTTCGGATTTTCAGCAGAATTGAGCAGGCGGCAGGCATGGTCCGTATCGTTGAAAAAGACATCAACGTCGCCTTTCCCCAGGGACACCACCAGCACTGCATGGTCTGCCAGCTCCCCAACCGGCTGCGGCGCACCGACTTCGCCTACCAGGTCGCCAATCGCGACGCCAAGTGGGACCAGGTCCGCTCGATCCTGGAACTGGTCGGCGCCGGCACGGGCAACCTGAAGAAACTGCACTTCCTGCTGTTTCCCGAATCGACCCTGCCGGCGGCCTGCGTCCCCGAGGCGTTGACGCTGATCAAAGAGCAGTTCCGGCCCAACACGGTCACCGTCTTCGGCGTCGAGCATATCCGCCTCGGTGAATACCGGCGGTGGCTCGAGACCTACCGGGAGGACAATGCCGAAGCGCTCGCCTCGGTGACCGAGGATCTGGAGGCCGGCGACGTCGACCAGGCTCCGGTCAACTGGTGCGTGATCGCCGTGAAGGAGAACGACGGGCGGCTGCGGGTCTTTCTCGAGGCGAAAAGCCATCCCTTCGTCGGCGAGGAGAATCTCGACGCCCTGCATGACCTTTACCGGGGGAAAGTCTTTCCGCTCTTCCGCTGTCACCCGACCTGCTTCAACTTCATGGCGCTGATCTGCCTCGACTACGTCTACCGCGACCTCTACCAGTCGAACATCAGCGTGATCATCGAAAAAGCCAACCAGCTCTTCTTCGAAACCCGCCAGCGCCTCGACCTGCTGGCGGTGATCGAATGCAATCCGAAGCCGGAACATCCGGCGTTTCGCGATGTGGTCAACGGCTTTTACGGCGAGTACCTGGAGTACACCCCCGGCGTGCGCGACGCCACCACCATCTTCTGCAACACGGCCGGGGATACCGACTATGGCGCCGGCGACCCGAAAGCGACCTTCGGCTATTCGGCGGTGATTCTGCACAAGAGCCACAAGCTGGAGCGGGTCCGGCTCGCCGAGTTCGCCACCGACGACTTCGACGGCCTGCCGGTCTGCCGCCTGCGCTTCGGCCGGGAAACCCGGCTGTATTATTTCAACCTCCCCCTCTTCCATGAGCTCGACCCGCGAACCACCCGGGTGCCGCTGAAAATTCACAGTATCTTTCGCCCGTCCCGCGACAGCGGCTGGGTGCGGATGTCCGGCGAAGAGATGGTGCGCGGGGTTATTGATGAGGATGAGGGAGAGGGAAAGATCCTTTAAGTTCGGGTTCGCGAATTTTGCTGCAAACAACTTTCTTCAGAACATTTCCGGGAGCGAAGTACCCATGAGTCAGGACAAACCCTGGGCCGGCCGCTTTACCCAGCCGACCGACAAGTTCGTTGAGGAGTTCACCGCCTCCATCGATTTCGACAAACGGATGTACCGCTACGACATCCAGGGCTCGATCGCCCATGCCCGGATGCTGGCGAAGCAGGGGATCATCTCCCACGACGAGGCGCAGACCATCCTGCGGGGACTCGAGTCGATCCTCGCCGACATCGAGGCGGGGAATTTCGAGTTTTCCATCGCCCTCGAGGACATCCACATGAACATCGAGGCGCGCCTCATCGAGCGCATCGGCGCCGTCGGCGGCAAGCTGCACACCGCCCGCTCGCGCAACGACCAGGTGGCCCTCGACGTCCGCCTCTACCTGCGCGACGAGGTCAAGGCGGTCCTCGGCTACCTCGACGCCCTGCAGGAGTCGCTGCTCGCCCAGGCGGAGCAGAACCTGACCGTCATCATGCCCGGCTACACCCACCTGCAGACCGCCCAGCCGGTCCTCTTCGCCCACCACATGCTCGCCTACTACGAGATGTTCAAGCGCGACGCCGGACGCATGGCCGACGTGCTGGGGCGCCTCAACTATCTGCCGCTGGGGGCCGGGGCGCTGGCCGGCACCACCTTCCCCATCGACCGCGAGTTCGTCGCTGCGCAGCTCGGTTTCGCCGGGGTGACCCGCAACAGCCTCGACAGCGTCTCCGACCGGGACTTCGCCCTCGAGTTCTGCGCCGCCTCGAGCATCCTGATGATGCACCTGTCGCGCCTTTCCGAAGAGTTGATCCTCTGGTCGAGCGCCGACTTCGCCTTCATCGAGCTGACCGATGCCTTCTGCACCGGCAGCTCGATCATGCCGCAGAAGAAGAACCCCGACGTCCCCGAACTGGTGCGCGGCAAGACCGGACGGGTCTACGGCAACCTGATGGCCCTGCTGACCCTGATGAAGTCGCTGCCACTCGCCTACAACAAGGACATGCAGGAGGACAAGGAGCCGCTCTTCGACACCATCGACACGGTCAAGGGCTCGCTCAAGATTTTCGCCGACATGATCCGCGACCTGCGGGTGCGGGCCGAGAACATGCGCATCGCCGCCGCCCGCGGCTTCTCCACCGCCACCGACGTCGCCGACTACGTGGTGCGCAAGGGGCTCCCCTTCCGCCAGGCGCACGAAGTGGTCGGCAAGACGGTGCGCTACTGCATCGAGACCGGCAAGGACATCCCCGAGCTCAGCCTTGAGGAGTTCCGCCAGTTTTCGCCGCTCATCGAGGCCGACATCTACCAATTCGTCACCCTCGAAGCCTCGGTCAACGCCCGCCGCGCCACCGGCGGCACCGCCCGCGAAGCGGTCGAACGGGAGATCGCCCGGGCGCGCGCCGAGCGGAAGGGGAAGGCGTGATGTCCGGCCGGCGCCATGCAGGGGCAATTCATGAATTGCCTCTACGAACGATCGCCATTCTGCTCCTCCTCGTCTTTGCCGCCGGCTGCGGCAAAAAGGGGCCGGTGCAGCCGCTCAGACAGCCGCTTCCCGCCGCTCCCGAGGCGCTGACGGTGCAGCAGAAAGGGGACCGCTTTCTCGTCGCCTGGCGCCCGCCGGTCCGCAACCAGGACGGCTCGGAGTTGAAGAATCTCGAGAAATTCAGGGTGTACAAGATGCGCTACGACCTTGCCGACGATTGCCCGGAGTGCCGCGACACCTCAGTGCTGCTCGAGGAGGTCGACCTGGATTACCTGCGTGAGGTGCGCCGGGTCGGCGACCGGCTCTATCTCTGGGACACCGAACTCGAGCCGGGCTTCGGCTATCAGTACCGGATCGTGCCGGTCAACACCAAGCGTCGCGAGGGCGCCCCGGTCATTCTGCGGCTCCCCTTCGTCAACCCGCCGGCAGCGCCGGGCGGTCTGGCCGCCGAAGACCACGACCGGATGGTGCGGCTGCGCTGGCAGCCGGTGACCGAGGCAGGGGCGGAGGCCGAACTGCTCGGCTACAACCTGTACCGGCGGGAAGGTGACGAGCCCTTCGCGTTTGCGCCGGTGAACCCGGAAATCCTGGCCGAACCGGCCTTCGAGGATTACGGCGTCGAAAACGGGCGTACCTATATTTACTCGGTGCGCGCGGTCATCCGGCTCCGCGGGAACACGGTCGAAAGCCAGCTCTCCGCACCAGCCGAAGCGAGGCCGCAGGCGGGGCTGTAGGCCCTTTGACTTTCCCCGGCAGGTATGTTACCAATACGGCTCAATTCGGGGTAAAAACATCTTTTTAATATCTTCCTGGAGGAGGAGTCTCATGTTCAAGGGATCCATGGTCGCCATCGTCACCCCGTTCGACAGCCAGGGGAATTTCGACGAGGAGACCTACCGTCAGCTCATCGAGTTCCAGATTGAGAACGGCACCGACTGCATCGTCCCCTGCGGCACCACCGGCGAATCGGCCACCCTCGACTACGAGGAACACGACCGGGTCATCCAGGTCTGCATCGAGCAGACGAAGAAGCGCATTCCGGTCATCGCCGGCACCGGTTCCAACTCGACCGCCGAGGCGATCGAACTCTCCCTGCACGCCAAGAAGATGGGCGCCGACGGGGTGCTGCTCGTCTCCCCCTACTACAACAAACCCTCCCAGGAGGGCCTCTTCCAGCACTACCGGGCGCTGGCCGAGGCCGTCGCCCTGCCGCAGGTCCTCTACAACGTGCCGGGGCGCACCGGCATGAACATGGAGGCGAAGACCACCATCCGCCTGGCCGAGTTCGCCAACATCGTCGCCATCAAGGAAGCCTCCGGCAACATCACCCAGGCGAGCGAGATCCTCGACAAGGCCGGCGACAAGATCGACGTCCTCTCCGGCGACGACTTCCTCACCCTGCCGCTGATGGCCTGCGGCGCCAAGGGGGTGATCTCGGTCACCGCCAACCTCATGCCGAAAGAGGTCAAGGCGATGGTGGTGGCGGTCAACGAGGGACGCTGGGATGACGCGAAGAAGATGCACCTGCGCATGCTCGACATCCACAACGCCATGTTCATCGAGAGCAACCCGGTGCCGGTCAAGACCGCCCTGTCGCTCATCGGCAAATGCCGCGCCGACGTCCGCCTGCCGCTCGTCGGCCTGCAGCCGGCGAGCCTGGAGAAGCTCAAGGGCGTGATGGCGAATTACAAGCTGATCTGACCCCCCCCAGCCCCCCCTGTTTCACAGGGGGGGGTGCCCGAAGGGCGGGGGGGTAGTGCAAACCACAAGAGGAACCATTTCATGATCAAGGTTGCTGTAACGGGCGCAGCAGGACGTATGGGCGGGCGGATCATCACCGCCATCAATGAGGCCGAAGGGCTGGAGCTGGCCGGCGCCGTCGAGCGGGCCGGGCACGCCCTGATCGGCACCGATGCCGGCTCGGTGGCCGGCTGCGGGGCGCTCGGCGTGCAGATCGCCGGCAGCCTCGAAGAGGCCTTGGCCAATGCCGACGTGCTCATCGACTTCACCTTTCCCGAAGTGACGCTGCAGAACATCGCCGTCTGCGCGCGGCTCGGCAAGAGCATCGTCATCGGCTCGACCGGCTTCACCC
>DASPGW010000063.1 GCA_035620395.1 Desulfuromonadales bacterium
AAACGGACCTTGTATTTGCGGGCGATGGCGCCGATTTCTTCGATCGGATACAGGTTGCCGGTTTCGTTGTTCGCCCACATGACCGAGATGAGAATCGTCTGGTCGGTGATCGCCGCCTCCAGTTCCGCAAGGTCAAGCATCCCGTCCCGGTCGACCGGCAGGTAGGTCACCCGGTAGCCCTGTTTTTCCATGAACTTGCAGGTTTCAAGAACAGCGGGATGCTCCACCGCCGTAGTGATGATGTGATTTCCCTTGTCGCGCAGGGCGTCGGCCGTCCCCTTGATGGCCATGTTGTCCCCTTCGCTGCCGCAGGAGAGAAAGACGATCTCGGCCGGCGAACAGTTGAGCAGCCTGGCCACCTGTTCGCGCGCCTTTTCCACCACGCCGGCGACCGCCCGGCCGGCCCAGTGCACGCTGGACGGGTTGCCGAACTGTTCCCGGTAGAAGGGGAGCATTGCCTCCAGGACTTCCGGACGGACGGGGGTGGTGGCGTTGTTGTCCATGTAGATGCGTTTCACGAAAAAACCTCCGGTATATTCAGGCTCTAGGCACGAGGCTCTAGGCAACGGGTAAAACTTTTCTGGCTGAACTCTTGTTGCCGGGAGCCTGAAGCCCTGAACCGGCTTTTTCTTTCGCTTCCTTCGTCAAATCGTCCAGGGTAATCGACGCCAGGAAATGCCGAATGCGCTCGGCCAGCCCGTGCCAGACGTTGTGCGTCACGCACTGGTCGACGCAGACGCAGCGCCCGGCTTCATCCATGCACGAGACGGGGACCAGCGTCTCCTCGACGCTGTCGATGATCTCGTCGACACGGATTTCGGCCGCCGGCCGGGCCAGCACGTAGCCGCCGCCGGGACCGCGCACGCTGTCGACGATCCGCCCCCGGCGCAGCTTGACGAAGAGCTGCTCCAGGTAGGTGAGGGATATCTCCTCGCGGACGGCGATGTCCTTGAGCGTCATCGGCGAACCGCCGCCGTGCAGGCTGAGGCTCACCATGGCGCGTACCGCGTACTGGGCCTTGGTCGAAAGACGCATGGGCTAGGCCGACTCCTTTACCGAGGCCGCAGGCTGGAGCGCGCGCAGCCTCTCCTGCTCCTCCGTCAATTCCCGCACCTTGCGCTCCAGTGCCCGGATCTGGTCGAAGAGACAGGAGATCGCCTTGGCCTCGGGGTCGGGGAGCCGGCCATGTTCGAGGTCGACCTTCTCCTCCGGCTTCTCGCCGCCGGTCATCACCACCCGGCCCGGAACGCCGACCACCGTCGAATTGGGGGGAACTTCCTTGACCACCACGGAATTGGAGCCGATCTTGCTGTTGTCGCCGACCGTGAAGGGACCGAGAATCTTCGCCCCCGAGCCGATGACGACGTTGTTGCCGAGGGTCGGATGGCGTTTCTCCTTGGCCCAGGACGTGCCGCCGAGGGTGACGCCGTGGTAGAGGGTGCAGTTGTCGCCGATCTCTGCCGTCTCGCCGATGACCACTCCCATGCCGTGATCGATGAAGAACCCGCGGCCGATTTTGGCGCCGGGATGGATTTCGATGCCGGTAAAGAAGCGGCCGATGTGGGAGGTGAGTCGGGCGAGAAAGTAGAACCGTCCCAGCCAGAGGCGATGGGCCAGCCGATGAAAGAGCACGGCGTGAAACCCGGGATAGCAGAAAATGATTTCGAGCTTGCTGCGCACCGCCGGGTCACGCTCGAAAACGACCTTGAAATCCTCTTGCAGGGTTCGAAACACGCCTCTGTCTCCTTTGCCACGAGTGAACGCGAAAGACGATTTTCGTAACGGATAACATACCTGAGCAAAACTGTCAATTATTTTGGGGCGACAAAATCAGGGAGTTCGAGACAGGCGAGAGTAAGTCGGGCGGGTTTGAAACCCGCCCCTACCTGGGAAGGTAAAAGCTGAAACGGCTGCCCTGGCCGAGAGCACTCTCGACCCAGATGCGCCCCTGGTGGCAATCGATGATCTTTTTGCAGATGGAAAGGCCGAGCCCGCTCCCTCTGCTGGAATCGCCGGGATCGAGCTGGGAGAATTCATTGAACAGTTCGGGGATGCGCTCGCCGGGAATGCCACGGCCGGTATCCTCGACGCACACCCACACTTCTCTGTCGGATTCGGACAAGGAGACCCGGACCCTGCCGCCGGCGGGAGTGAACTTGACGGCGTTGCCGAGCAGGTTGACGAGCACCCGTTCGATCTTCTCTTCCTCGAAGGCCGCCGGGCAGGGAGAGGCGGGGATTTCGACGGCGAAATCGAGCCCGTTTTTCGCCATCAACGGTTTGAATTCGCTGCAGACGCGGGCAACGACCGCCTGCAGGTCCCGGGCATCGATATCCAGCAGCATCTTGCCCGCCTCGAAACGCGACAGGTCGAGCATGTTGTCGATCAGGTCGACCAGGCGGTCGCTGCTTTCGACGGCAGCACCGAGAAATTCCCGCTGCTGCCCCGTCAGGTTGTCCGTTCCCGTCTCCTGCAGCAGGGAGCAATACCCGTTGACGATGGTAACCGGGATGCGCAGTTCATGGGCTGCGGTATTGAGAAACCGGGAACGGGCCATATCGAGCTGTCGGAGCCGTTCGTTGGCAGCTTCCAGCGTTGATTTGGTCTCTTGCAGCTCGCGCTCCATCCGTCGCCGGACGGTAACTTCGCGAAAGGCGATCACTCGCAGGCCATCAGGGAGGGGCTTTTCGTTCAGGCTGACGGAGAGGAGCCGGGACTCTCCATCTTTTGCCCGGACACTGACATCGAAGGGAATGGCAGACCGTGCCTCCTGTCGGGATCGCCGCAGCAGTCGACGGATGGAGGAGATATCCAGCAGGCTGGTCAAGTGAATTCCCTGCAGCTCCTCCAGCGCATAACCGAGGGTTTCCAGCGCATGGGAGTTGGCGCGCACAATCTCCCCTTGCTGGTTAAAGGTAACGAGTCCCACTGAGGCAAACTCGAATACCTGCTCGTAAACTGCCATGCCCCGAAACTCCTCTTCCCAGTTGTGGGAAAAAAACCCATCCAGGCGTCTTTGCACACTTTGTGCCACCATTTTAATCCGCCATGTCCGCGCCGCTCCAAAACAGACAACCCATTAATCTGCCGCATTTTCAGGGCTTGCAGACTCTGACAGCAGGAGAAATGGCACAGGTCGGGAGGAAGATCGCGCGAGCAGGCAGAGAGGGAACGCTTTTTAACGGAATCGGCCCCGGAGATTCAGGCATTTGCCCATCCCCCCATATCTGAAAACGGGCTGCCGTCTACAATGCGTCACTTACCGGGCTACGGCAAAAAAAGAAAACCGCCGGCCACAACCTTTCGCACCCGGCGGACATCAGCAAGGAATGACGGCGAACCTCAATGCCGCGTCTGCTGCAACAGCAACTCCTCAGCGCGCGGCAGGTCCTCTTCGGCAACGTGCACCTGCAAGGGCCCGATCCCGGCGACCGGTTCGCGGCTCAGAAAATACTCGATACCGCCTGCTTTCAGAATAGCCACGACGCGGGCCAAATCCCTTGCGTCCGTAGGGTCATAGAAACGTGCCATCAGGGGTCCACCTCCTTTCGCGAATTGGCTCTCTGTAGCTATTTTACCACGCAAGAACAGAGGACGGAGGACAGATGAAGGAGGTCTTCGGGCCTCGGGCCTCGCATTTTGCACCTGTTTAAAGAAAAAGCCGGTAGGCCGGGTTGGTCGTCTCCTCGACGAAACGGTAGCCGAGGTTGTCGAGAAAGCCGCGCAGCCGACTCTCTTCGCCGGCCGGTATCTCCAGGCCGATCAGCACCCGGCCGTAGTCGCCGCCGTGCAGCCGGTAGTGGAAGAGGGAGATGTTCCAGTTCTCCCCCATCGTCTCGAGGAAACGGGCGAGGGCGCCGGGCCGCTCGGGGAACCAGAAGCGGAAGAGGCGCTCGTCGCCGGCTTCGGGAGAGCGGCCGCCGACCATGTAACGGATGTGGGTCTTGGCCAGTTCGTTGTCCGTCAGGTCGACGCTGGGAAAGCCGTGTTCGCCGAGCAGCCGCCCGAAGGCGAGCCGCTCCTGCTCGTCCTTGGTCGAAATGCCGACGAAGATGTGCGCCGCCTCGCGGCCGGCCAGACGGTAGTTGAACTCGGTGAGGTTGCGCTCCCCCAGCACCTCGGTGCAGAAGCGCTTGAGCGAGCCGGGCTGTTCGGGGATGGTGACGGCAAAGAGCGCCTCCTGCTTCTCGCCGATCAGCGTCCGCTCGGCGACGTAGCGCAGCCGCTCGAAATTCATGTTGGCCCCCGAGTTGACCGCTACCAGGGTCTGGCCTGCCACCTGCCGCTCGCGCACGTACTTCTTCAGCCCGGCCAGGCCGAGGGCGCCGGCCGGCTCGACGATGGAGCGGGTCGCCTGGTAGTTGCTGCGGATGGCGCTGCAGATCTCGTCGGTATCGACCGTGACGATCTCATCGACGAAACGCCGGCACAGCTCGAAGGTCAGCTTGCCCACCTCGCGCACGGCCACCCCGTCGGCAAAGATGCCCACCGAGTCGAGCTGCACCCGCCGCCCGGCCTGCAGCGAGCGGGCCATGGCGTCGCTGTCGACCGGCTCGACGCCGATGATGCGCACCTCGGGGCAGAGGGTCTTGAGGTAGGCGGCCATGCCGGCGATCAGCCCGCCCCCTCCCACCGGCACGAAGACGGCGTCAAGCCGGCCGGCGCTCTGCCGCAGCAGTTCGTCGGCAACCGTCCCCTGGCCGGCGATCACCAGCTCGTCGTCGAAGGGGTGGATGAAGGTCATGCCGCTTTCGGCGACCAGCCGGTCGCAGTGGTCGGCCGCCTCCGAGTAGCTGTCGCCGTGCAGCACGACCTCGGCGCCGTACCCTTCGACGGCGTTGACTTTGATCCGCGGGGTGGTGACCGGCATGACGATGACCGCCCGAATGCCGAGCTTCTTCGCCGAGAAGGCGACCCCCTGCGCATGGTTGCCGGCACTGGCGGCAATCACGCCGCCAGCCCGCTCCTCCCCGGAAAGGTGGGCGATCTTGTTGTAGGCGCCGCGCAGCTTGAAGGAGAAGACCGGCTGCAGGTCCTCACGCTTGAGCAGCACGCGGTTGCCGAGGTTGCGGGAAAGGCCGACCGCCTCCTCGAGGGGAGTCTCCACCGCGGCCTCGTAGACGCGGGAGGTGAGAATCATCTTGAGCATTTTCTGCATGACCGCATCCGGGAAGATTAGAGTGGACGGAACGACTGGAAATCTACCATAAGGCCGAGAAAACCGGGAATGCTTTCTCACGCAAAGCCGCAAAGACCGCAAAGAAAACCTCAAATTTCTTTTTTGCGTCTTTGCGACTTGAGCAGGCGCAGCGAGCGGCGTGAGACCATAAATTCTTGCCGGACACGAAAGGCACCCTGTCTTTAACTACATAAGTATCGACAAATGTATACGCTATTTGTATAATACCACGCTGATACATTGCCGGTGCGGCAGCGCGCCAACCCGGGTCTAACATATCCAGACAAAGGAGAGAGAAGACGATGGCTACTCCGGAATTCAAGTACCAGGATCCGTTCCCCCTCGCCAAGGACGCCACCAAGTACCGCAAGATCGACGGCTCCGAAAAGTTCGTCAGCGTGGTCAAGTTCGAGGGCCAGGACGTCGTCAAGGTCGCTCCCGAGGCGCTGACCGTGCTGGCCAATGAGGCGATGCGCGACGTCTCCTTCCTGCTGCGCCCCGAGCATAACGAGCAGGTCGCCAAGATCCTCCGCGACCCCGAGTCTTCGCAGAACGACAGGGGCGTGGCGATGGCTTTCCTGCGCAACGCCGAAATATCCGCCAACTTCGAACTTCCCCTCTGTCAGGATACCGGCACCGCCACCATCGTCGCCAAGAAAGGACAACAGGTCTGGACCGGCGCCAAGGACGAGGAGTTTCTTTCTAAAGGTGTCTACAAGACCTACACCGAAGAAAACCTGCGCTACAGCCAGACCGTCGCCCTCGACATGTACGAGGAGAAGAACACCGGCACCAACCTCCCCGCCCAGATCGACGTCATGGCCACCGACGGCGACTACTACAAGTTCCTGTTCATTGCCAAGGGCGGCGGCAGCGCCAACAAGACGATGCTCTACCAGGAGACCAAGGCGCTGCTCACTCCCGACAAGCTCGAGAAGTGGCTCATCGAGAAGATGAAGTACCTCGGCACCGCCGCCTGCCCCCCCTACCATATCGCCTTCGTCATCGGCGGCACCAGCGCCGACTCGGTCATGAAGACGGTCAAGCTCGCCACCGCCAAGGATCTCGACGGCCTGCCCACCACCGGCAATGAGCATGGCCAGGCCTTCCGCGACCTGGAACTGGAAGAAAAGCTACTTACGGCCGCCAACAAGCTCGGCATCGGCGCCCAGTTCGGCGGCAAGTACTTCGCCCACGACGTCCGCGTCATCCGCCTCCCCCGCCACGGCGCCTCCTGCCCCGTCGGCATGGCGGTCTCCTGCTCGGCTGACCGCAATATCAAGGCGAAGATCACCCGCGACGGCCTCTTCGTCGAGGAGATGGACCGCAACCCGGGCCGCCTTATCCCCGAGAAATACCGCGGCAAGCACGAGCACGGCGTCAAGATTGACCTGAACAAGCCGATGAAGGAGATCCTGGCCGAGCTCTCCAAGCACCCGGTCTCCACCCCGCT
>DASPGW010000064.1 GCA_035620395.1 Desulfuromonadales bacterium
GCTTGCGCCGGCGGCTGAACTTTAACGTTGAGCCTGAAGAAAAAGCACGTCCAAAAAATCACAAGTCGCAAGACATTTAAAGGCTCAACCTAATCATGCGGGTTGGGCCTTTCCAATTTGTTGTGCCATATCGCAGTCCCGCTTTGCCTAATGACTTATTGAACACCTAAACCGCCTGTACTTGCATACGGCAAATCCATGCAAATCTCTGCTTGCGGAAAACGGACCTTTGGTTTAGTGATAGGTAGATTTGTTAATCCAGTGGAAACGGAGTCCGTCGCAATCCTGATGAATGATCTGTCCACCTGCCCCAAGTGCGGCTTTCCCCTGGTCCGGCCCGTTCCAGCCGAATGCGGTCGCTGCGGCGTCATCATTTCCAAGTATCGGCAACGGCAGGCGCAGCCCAGGGAACCGGCGGCCACGCCAGAGGCGGAAGAAACAAACGCGGGGGGAAGTTTGCGCGAGCTCTTTTTCGCCATCCCGGGCCGGCAGACCCCCATTCTCCTCTGGAGCCGGGCCGCGCTACTGGCGGCCCTTGCTGGCTGGGGGGGCCGCCTGGTTTTCGCTGGCCTCGCGTCGAATGCTGCCGGCGAATCGCTTCTGCATCTGATCAACCTTCCCTTTCATGAGGCAGGACACGTCCTCTTTCGCCCCTTCGGAGCGTTTGTCACTTCACTGGGCGGCACCCTCGGCCAACTGCTGATACCGCTGATCTGCCTGCTCGTCCTGCTGTTCAGGTCCCGCGATCCTTTCGGCGCGGCGGTCTGCCTCTGGTGGCTGGGCGAGAACTTTCTCGACATCGCCCCCTACATAAACGATTCCCGTGCCGGCGAACTGCCGCTGCTCGGCGGCAATTTCGGGCATTCCTCCCCCTACGGCTTCCACGACTGGGAATTCATCCTCACGGAGACGGGTTTGCTGCGTTACGACCACCTCCTCGCGGCGGCCTCACACCACTTCGGAGCACTGCTGATGGTCGCCGCCACGGTGTGGGGAGGATTGATTCTTTACCGGCAATTCAGGCCCTGCCAAGAGCACCCGCGCACTAATGGAACACACGAGGCATGAGCCACAAGCAACCCATCAAGGGTTTCAAGGATTTGTGGAAAGAACGCCGGGCGGTCCGCTGCAGCGCTGCCACCGCCGCTGGTGCCAGTCGAAATGCTCCCGCGGCCGAAAATGGTCCTTGTAGTCCATGGCCGGGCAGCCGGGTACGTAATAACCCAGGTAGTAATACGGCAGGCCGAGCCGGCGGGTGTGCTCGATCTCCTGCAGGACGCTGAAGATGCCGAGGCTGCGGCCGGCAAGCCGGGGGTCGAAGCAGAAGTAGACGCTGCTCAGGCAATCCGCCCCGACATCCAGAAAACCGAGGCCGGCGAGTTCCTCGCCCAGGTGGATTTCCGTCTGCAGCGATGGACAGGACGGCAGGTAGAAGTGGAAAAGGAACTCCTCGGGATCGGTCTCCCGGCCGAAGCGGATGCCCGAATGTTCCTGGTAGAGGTTGTAGATTTCTTCACGGAGCCGCAACGGACCGAAGGAAACCCGCAGGTCGGCGTTTCGGCGCAGCACCCGGCGCTGGCTGCGCGAGGGCGCGAACTCCGCCACCGGCACCCGCAGGGGGATGCATTGACGGCAGTCGGGACAGGCGGGACGAAAGTAATAGGGGCCGAATTTGCGCCAGCCGGCCTCGAAGCAGGAGGCGACTTCGACGGCGGACAACTGGCTGGCCAGAAAGTACTCGTACTGCTTGCGCCGCCCCGGCAGATAGGGGCAGGGAGCGAGCTCTTCGAGTTGCGCTGTTTTGAGAACCTGCATGAACGGGCCTTTTCGAGGGTGTCGACCAGGCGACCGGGGGCTTTCGGCCAGCATGGCACAGCTGTCCGGCGCCCGTCAACGGCCAGGCGAAGGCCATAACTCCCCCGGGCGGCGTCCTGACTCCGGCGGCGCCGAAGAAGCCTGGTTCTGTTGCTTTACCGCAACCGGAATGCTATAAGGAACGCCGACCACCTTCTTTTCGTTTCGAGTCCACCCATGCCGTCCCTCACCGACATCCGCCGCCGGCTCGCCAACCGGCAGCCCTGCCCGCTGACGCCCGGCTCGCGCCGGCACGCCGCCGTCGCCATGATCCTGCGCGAGGCGGCGCATGGCCCGGAGATTCTTTTCATCGAACGGTCCCGGCACGAGAGCGACCCCTGGTCGGGCGACCTCGGTTTTCCCGGCGGCAAGATCGAGGCGGACGACGATGAGCCGCGACGGGCGGCCGAACGGGAAACCCTCGAGGAAATCGGCCTCGACCTGCAGCAGGCCCGTTACCTGGGACGCCTCGACGACCTGGCCGGCGCGCACCTGCCGGTCGTCATCTCCTGCTTCGTCTATGAAATCGGACAGACCGTCACTTTCTCTCTGAGCGATGAGGTTGCCGAGGTCTTCTGGGTTCCCCTGCAGACCCTGCTCGAACCCCGGCGGCATCGGCTGACGACGGTTTTTTTCCGCGGCGAGCGGCTGCAGCGGCCGGCCATCGACCTGCGGGGTCCGGACCGAACCGTACTCTGGGGCATCACCTATCGCCTGGTCTGCCAGTTTCTGCAGATCCTCGGGCTCGAACCCATCCCCCTTGAGGCAGTCGACGAACGGCAAGGCTGAAGGACGGGATGGCTCCGGAATGGCACACAAAAAAACCCCGGAAGCAGGAGGGCATCTTCCGAGGCGAATGGGGAGACCGCGTCCGGTCTCTCCTGGAATTTGGTTAAAGCTTATCAGATCATTCCACCCTGTCAATGGACCGTCAAAATGAAGGATAACCGCCTCGAAGCCGATTGGGAAAAGCTCTGCCGTCAGTGCGGCCAGTGCTGTTTCGAGAAGTGGGTCGACGAGGACGGAACCATCCACCCGACCGTCATCGCC
>DASPGW010000065.1 GCA_035620395.1 Desulfuromonadales bacterium
GGCCCGGCTCGGCGTGCCGGCGGGGCAGCTCCGGGTCGCCGCCGGCACCGTCACCACCGCCGACGGCCGCAAACTGGCCTACGGCGAGATCGCGGCGGCCGGCCTGCTCCAGCGCCAGGCGACCGCCCGGGTGGCGCCCAAACCCGCCGCGGCGCACACCATCGTCGGCACCTCCGCCCCCCGCCTCGACATCCCGCCCAAGGTGTTCGGCAGCCCCAGCTACGTGCAGGACCTGCGTCTGCCGGGGATGGCGTTCGGGCGCGTGGTGCGCCCTCCCGGACCGCGCGCCAGGCTGGAGGCGGTCGATACGGAGGCGGTCCGGAGCCTGCCGGGGGTGCTGGCGGTGGTGCGCGACGGCAGCTTCCTCGGCGTCGTGGCGCGGCGCGAGGAGCAGGCGGTCAAGGCGCGCGAGGTGCTGCTCAGCAGCGCCCGATGGCACGACCCGGCCGATCTGCCGGAGGCCGACCGGATTCATGCCTGGCTCAGGACCCAGCCGGGCGAGGCGGCGGTGGTCAGCGAGAAGCAGGATGCCTCGGCCGCGCCGGCCGCGCGGCGGCTGGAGGCGACCTTCACCAAGTCCTACGTGGCGCACGCCTCCCTCGGCCCATCCTGCGCCGTCGCCGAGATGAGGGAGGGCCGGCTCCGCGTCTGGTCGCATACCCAGGGGGTCTATCCGCTCCGCGACAGCCTGGCGGCGGTGCTGAAGCTCGACCCGCAGGCCGTCGTCGTCGCCCACGTGGAGGGGGCCGGCTGCTACGGCCACAACGGCGCCGACGACGCGGCGCTCGATGCGGCCCTGCTCGCCCGCGCCGTGCCGGGACAGCCGGTGCAGGTGCAGTGGATGCGCGACGACGAATGCGCCTGGGAGCCCTTCGGCTCGGCCATGCTGATGCAGCTTGACGCCGGCCTGGCGGCCGACGGCCGCATCGTCGACTGGCGGCACGAACTCTGGAGCAACGCTCACAGCAGCCGCCCGGGCCGCCAGGGGCGCGTCAACCTGCTCGCCGCCTGGCACCTGGCCGAGCCGGCGGCACCGTACCTGCCCCGCAGCGGCGGCGAGGACCGCAACGCCGTGCCGCTCTACGACTTCCCGAACCAGCAGGTCGTCCGCCACCTCATCCCGGCGATGCCGCTGCGCACCTCGGCCCTGCGCACCCTCGGGGCCTACGGCAACGTCTTTGCCCTCGAATCCTTCATGGACGAGCTGGCGGCGGCGGCCGGCGCCGATCCGGTCGCCTTCCGGCTCCGGCACCTGCGGGACTCGCGGGCCCGGGCGGTGATCGAGACGGCCGCGGCCAGGGCGGGCTGGCAGCCCGGCTTCAAAAGCGACGGGACACACGGCCGCGGCTTCGGCTTCGCCCGGTACAAGAATACGGCGTGCTACGTGGCCTGCGTCGCCGATGTTGTCGTCGATCGCCGAACGGGAGAGGTTCGGGTCATCCGCGTGGTCGCCGCCGCGGATGCCGGCCAGATCATCAACCCGAACGGCCTCGCCATGCAGATCGAGGGGGGAATCGTCCAGTCCGCGAGCTGGACCCTGAAGGAGGCGGTCCGCTTCGACCGCTCGCAGGTGACTTCGCGCGACTGGGCCGGCTACCCGATCCTCACCTTCCCGGAGGCGCCCGGGGTCGAGGTTCACCTGCTGAACCGGCCGGACGAAAAGCCGGTCGGCAGCGGCGAGGCCTCGTCGGGTCCCGCAGCGGCGGCGATCGCCAATGCGGTCGGCCATGCCCTGGGCCGCCGGGTTCGCGATCTGCCGCTTACCCCCGAGCGAATCCGGGCGGCGGCGGGATAAGAAGATCATCCGAGGTGTGTCATGAAACGTCAATTTCCCAGCAGATTCCAGGCCTTTACCGTTTCCATCCTCTCCCTCGTGCTCTTCACCGCCTGCAATGGCGGCGGGGGAAACAGCACACCGGCTGCCAATCCGACTCCGGCGTTTCCCGCCATCACCCTGACCCCGGTTGCTTCCGGGCTCGCCCTACCGGTGGGGGTGACCCATGCCGGGGACGGCAGCGGCCGGCAGTTCGTCATCGAGCAGGCGGGAAGGGTGCGGATCGTGCGGAACGGAGCAGTTGCGCCTGTCCCCTTCCTCGATATCTCCGACCGGGTCCTCGCCGGCGGCGAGCGGGGGCTGCTCGGCCTCGCCTTTCCCCCCGGCTTTGCCGGCAAGGGGTATTTCTATGTCGATTACACCCGCCTCCCCGACGGGGCCACCGTGGTGAGCCGCTTCCGCCTCTCCCCGGATCCCGATATCGCCCTGGCGACGGGTGAAGAGGTGCTGCTTGTCGTCGCGCAGCCGTTCGAGAACCACAACGCCGGACAGCTCGCCTTCGGCCCGGACGGGTTCCTCTACGTCGCCCTCGGGGATGGCGGCAGCGCCGGCGACCCCTTCGGCAACGGCCAGAACCGCGCCACGCTGCTGGGAAACATCCTGCGCATCGATGTGGAGGCCGGCGTCGCACCGTACGCCATTCCGCCGGGCAACCCCTTCGTCGGGGAGCCGAACGTCCTCGGCGAGATCTGGGCTTTCGGGCTGCGCAACCCCTGGCGCTTCTCCTTCGATCGGCTTACGGGCGATCTCTACATCGCCGACGTCGGCCAGAACCTGGTCGAAGAGGTGAATTTCCAGGCGGCAGCGAGTGCGGGGGGGGAGAATTATGGGTGGAACATCATGGAGGGAACTTCCTGCTTCCTCAGCCCGGTCTGCGACCGGACCGGCCTGACCCTGCCGGTCGCGGAATACCGGCACGGCGCCGGGGACTGCTCGGTCACCGGCGGCTTCGTCTACCGGGGTGCCGAACACCCGGCCCTGCAGGGGATCTATTTCTACGCGGACTTCTGTACCGGCCGGCTGTGGGGGCTCAGGAAAAACGGCGCCGCCTGGGAAAACCAGCTCCTGCTCGATACGGCGCTGCAAATCTCCAGCTTCGGCGAGGATGAGGCCGGCAACCTCTATCTGGCCGACTTCGGCCTCGGCGACATCTACAAGATCGATGGTCCCTGAAAAGCAGTTGCCCATGGATTCGATGACCCATGGGCAACTGTCCTGAAAAAATGCAATCAGCCGAGGTTGGCGTTGACGAAATCCCAGTTGATCAGGTGATCGATGAAGGCCTGGAGGAAGTCGGGGCGACGATTCTGATAGTCGAGGTAATAGGCGTGCTCCCAGACATCCACCACCAGCAGCGGCTTGATCCCCTGGGCG
>DASPGW010000066.1 GCA_035620395.1 Desulfuromonadales bacterium
AAAAAATTCAGGAAAAAAATGCTTTTGACCCAGGTCATGTCGTTTCCTTTGGCGACGGGGTATTCTCCAGTCACCATCGAGGAAGGAGCGAAGCCATGAACCTGAAGGAAAATCTCGGCACGGCCCAGATCAAGGACGTCATCGAAAACCACCCCCGGATCGGGGAAATCCTGAACAAGTACGAGATCGGCTGCGTCACCTGCGGCGTCGGCATCTGCCTGCTCAAGGACGTGGTCGCCATCCACGCCCTCGGTGCCGAGCTGGAGCAGAAGATCGAAGAAGAAATCAACGCATACCTGGATAATCAATAACCAACAAAAAGGAGAAAACACCATGAAAAACCTCGCTTGCGGCTGCCCCGGTTCCCACGTGCGCACCATCGAAAAGAAAGAGACCGAAACCGCCGTCCCCACCGGCCGGATCGCCTCAGAGCTGCGCCAGTGGCCGACCCAGCTCCACCTGGTTCCCCCCTTCGCTCCCTGGCTGAAGGATGCGCACCTGCTGATCGCCGCCGACTGCACCCCCTTCGCCTACGCCGAGTACCACCGCGACTTCATCAAGGGCAAGGTGCTGGTCAACGCCTGCCCGAAGCTCGACGACACCTCTCCCTACCTGGAGAAGCTGACCGAGATGCTCAAGCAGAACGACATCAAGTCCCTCACCGTCACCATCATGGAGGTCCCCTGCTGCCGCGGCCTGGCGATCATGGCCCAGCGGGCGCTGGAAGCCTCCGGCAAGAACATCCCCTTCGAGGTAGCGGTGCTCGGTGTCGACGGCGAAAGGAGGAGCTGAGATGAAGACCGACGTGACGGCGGTGATGGTCGAGGAGCACAAACTGATCCTGCGGATGATCGCGCTGCTCGAAAAAAACGTGGAACTGCTGGAGGCTGGACGCTTCGCCGACTGGAACTTCTTCCTCGCCGGCGTCGACTTCATCCGCCACTACGCCGACCGCTTTCACCATGCCAAGGAAGAGGACGTCCTGTTCCAGGCGCTGGTGGCGAACGGCATGCCCGAGCAGAATTCGCCGGTGGCGGCGATGCTGATGGCCCACGACCAGGGTCGCGCCTTCGTCCGGGGCATGGAGCAGGCGGCCAGGCGAGCCCTCGCCGGCGAGCCGGCGCCGGTGGCGGAGATCGCCGAAAACGCCCGCGGCTACATCGCCCTGCTGCGCGACCACATCGACAAGGAAGACACCATCCTCTACCCGCTGGCCGAGCGCATTCTCCCCGAAACCCTGCGCCCGGCCATGGTCGAGGCCTACGCCGCAGCCGTGGCGAAGACCCCCGGCCTGGAGGAGAAATGTCAGCGGCTGGTGGAGAGCTACGAGGCGAAGCTGGCGGCGTGAAGGTCCGATGAGGGTTGAGAGTTGAGTGAGAAACAGACGAGGCCCCGGGAAAATCCCGTGGGCCTCGTCTGTTTTTAGGCTGGATGAAGCCTGGCGCTACTACCCCCGCTACTTACCCCGTTTTCCGTGGTGACCGCCACCCCGGTGTTCCATTCGGCGGTCCAGCATTTCTTCCGCCAGCTTGCGCTGTTCCGGGGTCAGCAGGGCATGGATCCGGCTCTGCATCCGGGTCCGTTCGACGATCAGTTCGGTCTTGGTGGTCGCCTGGCTTGTGGCCAGAGCGCGGACCGCGGCTTCGTCGAAGTTGTCGGCCTTGGCCGCCTGGCGCAGTTTGTCCCGGTTTTCGTCGAGGCTCTGCCGCAGCGGCGCGACCTTGTTCCGGTGTTCTTCCATGATCGCCTTGATCTTTTCCTGCTGCTCGGCGCTCAGGTTGAGGACTTCAGTCATGCGGGCCAGAAAGTGCTCGCCGCCTTTTTCATGGCGCTCGCCGCGCTCCAGCCGCGGGGAATCTCCAGCGGGGGCGGCGTTGACTTGCGGGGAGTGGAAGAACAGGCCGCCGACGAGGGCGGCGGTGAGGACGGTGACGACGAGAAACGATTTTTTCATGGCGTACTCTCCTTGGCTGCGGGGCACTGCCCCATGGGTTGATAATGTTCAGTTCCGGTCCGGGCGTTCAGCGCCAATGCCCATACCATGATGTCTCGGCGATGTATCGGGATCGGGGGTCGACTACGACGTAGCCCCGGGGGGTTGGCCGGTAGTAAACGTCTTCGGTCCGATAGAAGAAATTCCCGCCGATATTGACGCTGATCGAACCGAACGGCAGCGTTGCAAACACGGCCCCGACGGGCGGCCCGACCAGGGCGTAGCCGTTGTGCACCCGGCTGTAATAGCGATGCTCATGGACGTAATAAGGGGTCCTGTCGATCACCACGGTTTTGTAGCCGCGGGGCAGCTCCCGGATCACCGTCACCTTATGCTTCCGGTGGTCACCCCTTTTTTCGAACCTGCCGTCGTGACGGTCGTCGTGGCGGCGGTCCTTCCAGTTTTCGTACCGCTCCTCGTAACGATTTTCATGCCGATCCCGGCGACCGTCCCGATCGGCCCAGGAGGGGCTGTTCCCGGCAAGGAGCAACCCGACGGCCAGAAGCGGCACCACTACGAACCTGCCCGACGCTGCAATCGACATTCTGGTCTTTTTCATGATGTCCTCCTGAGTGTCTGTGTTGTTTCCGGCTTCCTCTTCTGTTGAGTCAATGAATACCGCGCAAATGTGGCGCAAATATGGAAGAAATGTGGAAATTGCCGGGCGGGACGGGTTGCCGGTGTTTTTCCGGCGGAATTTGTGGTAGGAAAAAGATGAACATCAGTTGAAGGTGGGATCAAGATGAAGCTCGGCATCAAGTACCGGTTGTTCCTTTCCATGCTCGCAGGCACCGCCGCCGTCGTCCTCTGCATGTGGCTGATTGTGCAGTGGAGCATCGACCGGGGTTTTCTCCGCTACGTCAACACCCTCGAGCAGGAGCGCCTGGAAATCCTGGCCACGGAACTCGAACAGGCCTACGCCGATCGGGGCAGCTGGGATTTTCTGCGCGCCGAGCCGATCACCTGGCTGCGGCTGATGATCCGGACCCTCCCGCCGGGTTTGACCGATCCCGAGCAGTTGAAACGTCAGGAACGGCGCCTGGAGCGCTGGCTGGAGAGGGAACAGCGGCCGCCGGAGCCGGGTCAGCCGCCCCGGGCTCTGCCGTTCGAGCGGCGCGTCCTGCTGCTCGATGCCGCCCGGCAGCCGCTGTTCGGGCCTGCGGAAAGGGCAGGGGAGGTCGATTTGCGGCCGCTGCAGTTGGAGGGGAAGACCGTCGGTTATCTCGGCCTGGTGCCGCGCCGGAGCGCCTATGATGTCCACCAGCTGCAGTTCGTCCGGCAGCAGAAGCTGGCGCTGGCCCTGATCGCCGGGGTGACGCTGCTGGTCTCGGCGCTGATCGCCCTGCCGCTCGCCAAGCGCCTGGTGCGTCCGATCCGGGCTCTGGCCGCCGCCACCCGCCGTCTCTCGGCCGGGGAATACGCCATCCGCGTGCCGGTCGCGGCAACCGACGAACTGGGGCAGCTCGCCCGGGACTTCAACAGCCTGGCGCTGACCCTGGAGAAGAACGAACAGGCGCGCCGCCAGTGGGTGGCCGACATCTCCCACGAACTGCGCACGCCACTGGCCGTGCTGCGCGGGGAGGTCGAAGCCCTGCAGGACGGGGTGCGCCGGACCACTCCCGAGACCCTGCATTCGCTGCATGCCGAGGTGATGCGTCTCAGCCGGATGGTGGACGATCTGCACCAGCTTGCCCTCTCCGATGTCGGCGCCCTGACCTACCGCAAATGCAACGTGAATCTCGGCGAAGAGTTGCAGGAGGCTGCCGACGCTTTTCGCTCCCGGTTCGAAGGTAAGGGAATCGCGCTGACGGCCGATTTCCCGTCAGCGCCGGCGATTCACGTTTTTGCCGACCCCGAGCGGCTGCATCAACTGTTCAACAATCTGCTGGACAATTCGCTGAAATATACCGAGGCGGAAGGCCGGCTCGAAATCCGGCTGGAGAGCGGCCAGGGGGTCGCCACCATCCATTTCATGGACAGCGCCCCTGGCGTTCCCGAGGCCGAGATCGGCCGGCTCTTCGACCGGCTCTACCGGGTGGAGAGTTCGCGCAGTCGGGCGACCGGCGGGGCGGGGCTCGGTCTGGCGATCTGCCGCAACATCGTCGAAGCCCACGAGGGAACGATCACGGCCAAACCCTCGCCCCTGGGGGGGGTGTGGATCACGGTCGTGCTGCCGGTCACGGAGGGAAGCCTATGAGCGGAAGAATTCTGATCGTCGAGGACGAACCGAAACTGGCGTCGCTGCTCAGCGATTACCTGCAGCAGGCGGGATTCGAGGCCAGCCGGCTGGACAACGGCCTGGAGGTGGCGCCCCGGGTGCGGGAGCAGGCCCCCGACCTGATACTCCTCGACCTGATGCTGCCGGGCAAGGACGGCCTGGAGGTCTGCAAGGAGATTCGCAGCTTTTCCGCGGTGCCGATCGTCATGGTCACCGCCCGTGTCGAGGAGATCGACCGCCTGCTCGGCCTGGAACTCGGCGCGGACGATTACATCTGCAAGCCCTTCAGCCCCCGCGAGGTGGTGGCCCGGGTCAAGGCGGTGCTGCGCCGCGCCGGCGCGGCGCAGTTGCAGGCCGAGGGACTCGTCCTGGACGAATCCCGCTACCTGGCCACCCTGCATGGCCACGACCTCGAACTGACGGCTGTGGAGTTCAAGCTGCTCCACTTCCTGTCCGCCAACCCGGGGCGCATCTACTCCCGCACCCAGCTCATGGACCGGATCTACCCCGACCAGCGCACCGTCGGCGACCGCACCATCGACAGCCACATCAAGAAATTGCGGAAAAAGCTGGCCGCCGCTGCGCCGGATGAAGAGCTCATTCATTCGGTCTACGGGGTCGGGTATAAATTCGAGAGTTGATTTGCTTTACTGAAAAAGCAGGGATCCGGGCACCGCCGGGTTCGGCCAGACAGATATTTTTCTGTTGCAGAATGATGCCGGAATTGCAAATATTTCAACAGCGTGGAATTTCACAAGGCTTTTTTTGGAGAATCAACCAAGAAAGGTAACTTGAAAATGAACAATCTGGTGGTGGTCCATTATTTCGACGGCAATATAGTTAAAGGAACAACCGGGAATTTCTTTCCGAATAAGAGCTTCTTTCACCTTCAGGAGCAGAATGCGGGGGAGGTCAAGCAGGTCAACACCCAGGACCTCAAAGCTGTTTTTTTTGTGAAAAGGTTCGAAGGTGATTCCAGCTATAAAGAAAAAACCGACATGGTTCGGGCCGGTTTTGGCAGGAAGATCCGAATTCACTTCAGGGACGGGGAAGTCCAGTATGGTTATACTCAGGGCTATGACCCTAACCGAGCCGGTTTTCTTGTCTTCCCTTGCGACCCGAACAGCAACAATGAACGCATTTTCGTCGTTACCGCGGCCACTGAAAAAGTACAATTTATCTAACCCGGATCAGGCCAGGGAGATGTGGCTAACCAACGCAATGGATTGATAAACATTCAAAGGTGCGATCTGGTTGCTGACATTACGCCACAGGTGAATTGCCCTGCGGTTTGTCGTTAAACTCCTCAAGCGCTCACCTGCCACCATTGCCTGTCCAGGCAGGCTGTTCACTTCCGCCAAGCCATCCCATCAACCCTGTTTGCGCCAGTTTTTTTCGCACTCCGCCGTCGTTGACAGCCTGCGCCGGCCGGTGTTAAGGTTACGCATTTCTTCATCTTATCCCGCCGTTCAGGAGTAAGGCCCATGGACCAAAAGCTGCAGATGCTCCTCGACACGGTCCGCAAGCTCATCCGCCGCGGCGCCTACCCCAACCTCACCAAGGTCGTCGCCAAGTCCCACCCCGCCGACGTTGCCCATCTGTTCCGCTATCTCGACCTCAAGGAACAGCGCATTCTCTTCAACCTTATCGACGACACCGAGACGGCGGCCTACGTCCTCTCCGAGCTCGATCCCGCCACCGGCGCCCAGCTCCTGGAGCAGATCGACAAGGAGACCATCACTGCCGTTCTCCAGGAAATGCCCTACGACGACGCCGTCGAGATCATCCGCGACATGCCCGAAGAACTCGCCGCGGAGATTCTCGGCATCATGCAGGACGAACACTCGGAGGAGATCGAACAGCTCCTGCAGTACGAGGAGGATACCGCCGGCGGCATCATGTCGACGGAAGTTTTCGCCCTGAACGAAGACATGACCGTCAAGGAGGCGATCGAAGCGCTGCAGCAGGCGCAGGACGTGGAGATGGTCTTTTACGTCTATGTCACCGACGAGCACGGCCACCTGGTGGGGGTGCTCTCCCTGCGGCAGCTGCTGACGGTCCCCCCCTCCACCAAGCTCAAGAACATCATGACCAAAGACGTCATCCGCGTGCGCACCGACATGGACCAGGAGGAGGTGGCGCAGCTGGTGGCCAAGTACAACATCCTCGCCATCCCCGTCGTCGACGAGGGGAACAAGCTGATGGGGATCATCACCGTCGACGACGTCATCGACGTTCTGCGCCAGGAGGCGACCGAGGACATCTACAAGATGGCCGGTGCCAGCGAGGAGGAGCATCTCTACGGCTTCCGGGCGTTCAAGATCGCCCGCCTGCGCCTGCCCTGGCTGGTGACCAACCTCTTCGGCGGGGTGATCACCGGCTATCTGATGTGGCTGTTCAGGGCCACTCTCCAGGAAGTCATCGTTCTGGTCTCCTTCATCCCGGTCATCACCGGCATGGGGGGGAACGTCGGCGGCCAGTCGGCGACCATCGTCGTGCGCGGCTTCGCAACCGGCCGCATCGACCTATCCACGCTGCGCCAGGTTTTTTACAAGGAGCTGCGGGTCGGCATGATCATGGGCGCGGTCTGCGGGGTGGTGGTCGGTCTGGTTGCCATCGGCTGGCATCATAACCCCTACCTGGGACTGGTGGTCGGCCTGGCGATGGTGACGGCCATGACCGTCGCCGCCACCATGGGGGTGCTCGCCACCTCCTTCTTCAAGAAGGTCGGCATCGACCCGGCCATCGCCTCCAGCCCCTTCGTGCAGACTGCCAACGACATCACCGGCATCCTCATCTATTTCGGCACGGCGACCCTGTTCATCAATTTCCTGCGGTAAAATCCGTAGCTGTGCCTAAACTCATCACCATCCCGCTGGTCGATTTTGCCTTGCCGGTCCCCCGCACCGGCAGCATCGAAGCGCATTCGGGGTACGGGCGAGCGGCAGCCGACGGCCAGGAGATCCACGTCCGGGTGCAGAAGAAAAGGGCGAAGGCCGATCCCCTGTACCAGGCCGAAGTGCCGGTGAGCGGCCTGTTCGAGCGGGAAGGGTACCGCTTCCGGATCGACGGCCGGATAGACGGGCTCTTCCGGCACGACCCGCCCAGAATCGAGGAAATCAAGTCCGGTTTCAACATCCATGAGCTGGCCCGCTGCCTCGCGGACCAGCCGCTGGAGCATCCCTACGGCCTGCAGCTGCTGAGCTACGGCTACTTCTACCGGCGCCAGCACGGCGTCCTTCCCGCACTCTCCTTCCACCTCGTCTCCTCCCGCGGCGGCGAATCCCGGGATCTCGACCTCGCCCTCGATCTCCCTCGCTACGAAAAATGGCTGGACGGGCGTCTGGACGAACTCGCGATTGAAGCGAGACAGGCCGAGAAGCGGGCCGCCCGGCGGCGGAAGATCGCGGCCTGCTTCCCGTTCCCCTTCGCCAGCCCGCGTCCCGGCCAGATCGAACTGATGCAGGAGATCGGGCAGGGGATGGCCGCGGGCAGGCCGGTGCTCGTCCAGGCGCCCACGGGACTCGGCAAGACGGTCGGCGTCCTCTACCCCGTGCTCAAGGAAGCGCTGGGCCGGGGGCAGCGAGTGGTCTACGTCACGCCGAAAAACAGCCAGCACTCGGTGGCCGAGGACGCGGTCAGCCGCTTTCAGCAGACGGGCGCCCGCGTCAAATCCCTCTCGCTCACCGCCAAGGCGAAAATCTGTTTCAAGGCCGAGCCGCTGTGCAGCCCCGAATACTGCGAGTATGCCCGCGACTACTACGGGAAGCTGCTGGCGCACGGCCTCCCCGAACTCCTGGCAAAAAGGCGGACGCTGAAAGCCCGGGTCTTTCGCGAACTGGGCGAGAAGTACCAGGTCTGCCCCTTCGAACTGCAGCTGGAGGCAGCCCGGGAGGCGGATGTCGTCATCTGCGATTACAACTACGTCTTCGCCCCGCGCTCGGCGCTGGGCCGCGTGCGGGACCTCGGCGTCGACCAGACGGGAAAGCCCAACCTGGTGATCGACGAAGCCCACAACCTCCCGGCCAGGGCCATGGACTACTACTCGCCGTCCCTCTCCTCCGTCACGCTGGAGCGGATGCGCGAGGAGCTCCGGGAGCTCCCTGCCCGCTTCCGGAGCGAGGCGGCAGAGCTTCTCGACGGCTGCCTCCAGACCGTCGCATCCTGCCGGCCGGGGGAGAGAACGGGGCCGATGCGGATCGATCCGCCCGGGGATCGTTTTCTGGAGCAGGAGGCGAGGCTGCGCGCCTTCCTCTCCCGCTATCTCGATTCCGACGTGGAGATCCGCCAGCAGGACATGGTCCTGCGCCTCTGCTTCTACTGGTCCGAATTCACCGAAGCCCTGCAGTATGCCGGCGATCCCGACCGGCAGGAGTTCTTCACCACTTTCCATCCGCATCCGACCGGCGGCACGGTGAAGATCACCTGCTGCGACGCCTCGGCAATGCTGGAGGATTGCTACGGCGGCTACGAGCAGGTAGTGGGGTTCTCGGCGACGCTGAAGCCCTTCGACTA
>DASPGW010000067.1 GCA_035620395.1 Desulfuromonadales bacterium
GGTGGATCTTCGCCTGGGCGCGGAAGAACTCCACTGCCTCGTCGACGCTCATCGCCAGCACCTCGGCGATGTTTTTCCCCTTGAAGGCGACCAGCTGCGTCTCCGGGGTGAAGCGGGCGCCGCCGCAGACCTCACAAGGGACACGCACGTCGGGGAGGAAGCTCATCTCGATCTTCTTCACCCCCTGTCCCTCGCACTCGGCGCACCGCCCTCCCTTGACGTTGAAGGAGAAGCGCCCCGGCCCCCAGCCGCGCATGCGCGCCTCGGGGGTGCCGGCGAAGAGGCGCCGGATCTCGTCCCAGAAACCGACGTAGGTGGCCGGGCAGGAGCGGGGGGTCTTGCCGATCGGCGTCTGGTCGACTTCCAGGACGCGGCCGAGCTGTTCCCATCCCTCCAGTTTGTTGCATCCCCGCAGGGGGGCAGTCTGCTGCGCCCTTAAAGTTTTGCCCTCCTTGGAAAGAAGCATCCGCAGGTTGTCGTGCAGGACGCCACGCACCAGGCTGCTCTTGCCGCTGCCGGAGACCCCGGTGACGCAGACCAACCGTCCCAGGGGGAGGGCGAGGTGCAGTTGCTTCAGGTTGTGCAGCCAGGCACCGGTGATCTCCAGCCGGGGCGTTTCCGCGTCGGTCGGCCGCCGCTCGACCAGAGGATGCCGCAGCGGCCTGGCGAGGAAGCGTCCGGTCACCGAGGCGGGGCTGCGCATCAGCTCCTCGACCGTTCCCGTGGCGACCACATGGCCGCCGTCGACGCCGCCGCCGGGGCCGAGGTCGATGACGTGCTCGGCGCGGCGGATCGTCTCCTCGTCGTGCTCGACGACGACGATGGTGTTTCCCTTCCCCTCGAGCCGGCGCAGGGTGTCGAGGAGCATGCGGTTGTCGCGGGGGTGCAGGCCGATGGTCGGCTCGTCGAGGATATAGCAGACCCCGCGCAGGTTGGAGCCGAGCTGGGCGGCCAGCCGCAGCCGCTGCGCTTCGCCGCCGGAGAGGGTGGGGGCGGCGCGGTCGAGGCCGAGGTAGGCGAGGCCCACCTCGCGCAGGAAGGCGAGGCGCGAGCCCAGTTCGGGGAGGATGTCGCGGCCGATGGCGGCGGAGCGCCCCTTGAGCTGCAGCTTCACCAGGCGCCCGGCCGCCGCCGCCACCGGCAGGGCGGTCCACTCGGCGATGCTCAGCCCGTCGAAGCGCACCGCCAGCGCCTCCGGCCGCAGCCGCTGCCCCTGGCAGGCCGGGCAGGTCGTCTCCTCCCCCTCCCACCAGGCGTTCCACCAGATCTCCTCGCCGCTCTGCTGCTCGTCGAAGCCGGGCAGGACCAGGCCGGTGCCGAAGCAGCGGGGGCACCAGCCGTGCTTGGAGTTGAAGGAGAAGAGGCGCGGGTCGGGCTCGGGAAAGCTGCGGCTGCACTGGGGGCAGGCCCGGTGCGTGGAGAAGAGGCGCGGCTGCGCCTGCTGCCTGCGCGGCTCCAGGGGCAGGACCAGCACCACCCCCTTGCCGAACTCGAGGGCGCGCCGGAGCAGCTCGCGCAGCTCGCCCTCCGCCTCCGGCGTCACAGTCAGTTCGCCGACCGGCAGCTCGATGCTGTGCTCGCGGAAGCGGTCGAGGCGCGGCCAGGGAATGGTCGGCAGCCACTGGCCGTCGACCCGCAGGTGGACGAACCCCTTGCCGGCGGCCCATTTGGCCAGATCGGTGTAGAGCCCCTTGCGCGCCGTCACCAGCGGGGCGAGCAGGCTCACCTGCCGGCCGCGCAGCTCGCGCAGCAGTCGCGCCGCGATCGCCTCCTCCGTCTGCTCCTCGATCGGGATTTCGCAGTCGGGGCAGAAGGGGGTGCCGAGCTTGACGAAGAGCAGGCGCAGGAAGTGGTAGAGCTCGGTCATCGTCGCCACCGTGCTCTTGCGGCCGCCGCGGCTGGTGCGCTGCTCGATCGCCACCGTCGGCGGGATGCCGGCGATGGCGTCGACCTCGGGGCGGGCGGCGGGCTGGACGAACTGGCGGGCGTAGGCGTTGAGCGACTCCAGGTAGCGGCGCTGCCCCTCGGCGAAGAGGATGTCGAAGGCCACCGTGCTCTTGCCACTGCCGGAGACCCCGGTGAGAACGGTGAAACGGTCGCGCGGGATGTCGAGGTCGATGTGCTTGAGGTTGTGGTCCCGGGCGTTGCGGATGGTGATGACGTCGGGGACGGAAATCCCCCCGCGCTCCGCGCGACCGCCTTTGGTAAAGGGGGTGACTTCATGCACTTCCGCAACTCCCCCCTTTTTTAAAGGGGGGTAGGGGGGGATTTCAGGGGGGCCGGGGGGGATTTCTGCCGCGTACTCCCGCAGCGCCTTACCCGTGTGGCTCCCCTCGCAGGCCATCACCTCCTGCGGCGTTCCGACGCAGACGACCTCGCCGCCCGCCTCGCCCCCCTCGGGGCCGAGGTCGATGAGCCAGTCGGCGGCGCGGATGACATCGAGGTTGTGCTCGATCACCAGCAGCGAGTCCCCTTCGGCCAGCAGCCGCCGGAAGGCCGCCAGCAGTGTGGCGATGTCGGCGAAGTGCAGCCCCGTCGTCGGCTCGTCGAACAAAAACAGGGTTCCGCGTCCCGGGTCCCGGCTCCCGGGTCCCTGGGTCTTCGACTTTGGACCTTGGACCTTGGACCTGTCGGATTTGGCCGCGGCCAAATGTCCGGCGAGCTTGAGGCGCTGCGCCTCACCCCCGGAGAGGGTGGGAACCGGCTGCCCAAGCTTCAGGTAGGCGAGGCCGACCGCCGAGAGCGGTTCGAGGACGTTCGCCACGGCCGGCCGGTCGGCGAAGAAGGCGAGCGCCTCGGCGACGGTCAGCTCCAGCACGCCGGCGACGGAGCGGGCGGGACCGCTGTCGGCCGCCGCCAGCGTCACCTCCAGCACCTCCGGCCGGAAGCGGGTGCCGTCGCAGTCGGGACAGCGCAGGTAGACGTCGGCGAGGAACTGCATCTCGACGTGCTCGAAGCCGCTGCCGCTGCAGGTGGGGCAGCGGCCGAGGCCGGAGTTGAAGCTGAAGGTGCCGGCGGTGTAGCCGCGGGCGCGGGCGAGGGGTTCGGCGGCGAAGAGCTCGCGGACGGCGTCGAAGGCGCCGACGTAGCTGACCGGGTTGGAGCGGGCCGTGCGGCCGATGGGGGACTGGTCGACCAGCACCACTTCGCGCAGCCGCTCATGGCCGCGGATGGCACGGTGCGCCCCGGGCGTCTCCACGGGCCGCCCCATCTCCTTGCGCAGGGCGTTGTAGAGGATGTCCTGCACCAGCGTGCTCTTGCCGCTGCCGGAGACGCCGGTGACGACCACCAGGCGGTTCAGGGGGATGGCGACGTCGATGCCCTTCAGGTTGTTCTCGGCGGCGCCGAGGATTTCGATGGACCATCCTGACTCCCCCCTTTGGTAAAGGGGG
>DASPGW010000068.1 GCA_035620395.1 Desulfuromonadales bacterium
TGGACGCTTCCGACCGTCACAGCAAGCTACCGCTTCCTCCAAATTCGCCCAACTCCCTTAGCCAGGAGCAACGGGCGGGTGTCCCTTTCGGGGGGACACGGAATTCCTCATAGGATAACAAGCCACTCCGCGAAGGATTACAATGGTGCCGACTTGATTTTGCCCGCCTTTTTCCATTGGCTTCGGAAAAACATGGCGTCTCGAGTTGGCCCGGAATCTTGATAACACCCAGGAAAAATTTGGGAAAGACCTTCCTGGGTGGCGGCAGGTCCAGCTTTCTCCCCTCCTGTCTTAACCAATACTGGACGGCCATGGCTTACCAGTCTGCTCTCGGCCACCCGTAAATCTGTGATTCGCGGCAACGAAAGTTGTGTCTTAAAAACGCCAGGCTGAAATGCTTCCGGAAGCACCGCGCAGCCCTTTGATCGAGACCTGGCGTCTCAATGCTGCGAATATACGTTTTGTTGGTTTTTTCTTCAAGAAAAAAGATGGTTACGGAGCATCAGGGAGGATTATATGACTGTGGCAGATGGTTTTGATTTGGAGATAGCTTTCAAGTGACATTGATTTGCTCATTCTCTTGATTGAGTTCCGAGTCCTGGCCCCGGATGTCGGCGTAGTGCTGTGACCCAAATGCGATAATGTGCGGAGAGGCTTGCTGCCGTCTTTTCAAGAAGGTTCAGGCCGCCGCTGTCATCGATATTGCGGAAAATACCGGGCCTGTTTATCTTCGGTTTGTTGTTGGTGATCAGCGGGCGAGGGTGGCTTCCTAGGCAAGGTCTTGTCCATGCAGGAGTTGTCGTGCCCGGTTCAGGTTCTCCTCCGTCCCCAGCAGCATCAGGGTGTCGCCCTTTTCCAGGCGCAGGCCGGCATCGGGGCTGTAGATGGTCCTCTCGTGCCGGACGACGCCGACGACAGTGGCGCCGGTGTGGCTGCGGAAGGCGAGCTCGGCCAGACTCCGGCCGAGGCAGGGAGAGTCGGCCGGGACCGCCTGGAATTCGATCCGCCCCCCTTCCAGCACCGAGAGATAGCCGGCCAGATCGGGGGGGACCTCCTCGACCCGGCGGAATTTTTCATAATGCTCACGGCGCAGGGTCGCCAGCAATTGCAGAATCCGCCCTTCGGCAAGGCCGAAGCGGCGCAACAGCACCGCCGCCAGTTGCAGGCTGGACTCGAATTCGTCGGGGATCACCTCATCGGCACCGAGGGCGGTGAGGTAGTCGAGTTCCCCGACGAACCGCGTGCGGGCGAGGATGTAGAGGCCGGGGTGGTGTTGGCGGGCGGTGCGAATGGCGCGGGCCAGGGCCGTGGGGTCGTTGATTGCCAGCACCAGCGCCCGCGCCCGCCCGAGTCCCGCCCCTTCCAGCACCGCCGGCGAGGTGGCGTCGCCATAGAGGACGAAGTCGCCCGCCTGCCGACCCTGCCGCACCAGTTCCCCGTTGAGTTCGATATGCAGATAAGGGATGCGCATTTCGCGCAGTACTTTCCCCAGGTTGCGTCCCGAGAGGCCGTAGCCGGCAACGATCACATGACCCTCAAGGTTGCCGGTCTCTTCGCGCAGTTCCGGATCGCCCCGCCAACCGAAGCGGGCAGTCAGGGCGGCCGCCAGGGCCGGGGCATGGCGCGCCAGCAGGGGAGTGGCAACCATGGTCAGGGCGATGACTGCCAGGGTTGTCTGGTAGACCGCCTCCGGCAGCAGTTGCAGGGCGAGGGCCTGCTTGAGCAGGATGAAGGAAAACTCCCCGACCTGAAAGAGGAGCAGGCCGCAGAGCACGGCGATGCGCAGCGGGTAGGCCGAAAGCAGCGCGGCGCCGCCGGCCGCCAAAGCCTTGAGCAGGGAGAGGGCCAGACAGACACCGAGGATGAGAGGCCAGCTGTCGACGACCAGGCGCAGATCGACCAGCATGCCGATGGAGACGAAGAAGACGGCGAGGAAGGTGTCGCGGAAGGGGAGGATGTCCCCCAATGCCTGGTAGGCATAGGGAGACTCGGCCAGCGCCAGCCCCGCCAGAAAGGCCCCCAGGGCGAGCGACAACCCGGCCTCGGCGGTGACCCAGGCGGTGGCCAGCACCAGCACCAGGACGGTGAGGCGAAACAGCTCGGGCGAGCGGGCCTGGAGCACGCCGCGCAGCAGCGGCTGCAGGCCGAAGCGGGAGAAAAGCAGGAGTCCGCCGAGGAGCAGGACGGCCTGACTCAGACCGGTGACGGAGAAGCCGCCGGCGCTTTCACCGAGCAGCGGCAGGGCGACGAGGAAGAAGACCACCGCCAGGTCCTGGAAGATCAGGATGGCGAGGGAGACCCGGCCGTGGGCGGTGTCGACCTCCCCGCCTTCGAGCAGCAGCTTGAGGACGATGGCGGTGGAAGAGACGGCCAGGGCCATGGCCAGGGTCCAGGCGGCGGCGTTCTCCAGGCCGATGAGGCGGGCGGCGGCGAAGATCAGGGCACCGGTGACCACAAGTTGGGTCGTGCCGCTGACGAGCATCAGCCGCTTCAGGCGCAAAATGCGGGAGAAGGAGAATTCCAGGCCGATGGTGAAGAGCAGCAGGATCACCCCTACCTCGGCCATCACCTCCACCACGTTGGCCGCCTTGATCAGGTGCAGGCCGTGCGGACCGGCCAGGACCCCCGTCGCCAGGTAGCCGATGATGGGCGAGAGACGCAGCCGGCTGAAGAGCCAGGCGGCGGCCAGGGTCATGGCGAGCAGGATGACGATATCGCGCAGGAAGCCGAGTTCGGGCATGAAGGTCCCCGGGGGATGACTCTTTGGCAGGACCGAGCGTGTTGGTCGCCAGCGGCAAGGGTCTCGAAAACTATACCAGAGAGCAGGCGGTGGGCCAGCCGGAAGCGACAGTCAATCGTCTGGTCATTTGATTCGGACCATCCTTGGACAGGTCAGGCGCCCTCTTCACCGTCCGGTTTATTGCCGCCGGGACTCTTTCCCCTTTTGATTTCCTCCCAGTACTGTAGCCGCTCGCTGATCAGCTTCTCGTAGCCGCGCTCGGTCGGGCGGTAGAAGCGACGCCCGGCCAACGCCTCCGGCAGGTGCTCCTGGGCGGCGATCCCGCCGGCGTAATCGTGGGCGTAGCGGTAGCCCTGGTGGTAGCCCAGTTCCTTCATCAATTGGGTCGGGGCGTTGCGGATGTGCAGGGGGACGGGGAGTGCACCGCTCTTGCGCACCTCGGCCTGGGCCTCGTTGATGCCGATGTAGGAGGCATTGCTCTTGGGGGCGGTGGCGAGGTAGGTGACCCCCTGGGCGAGGTTGATGCGTGCCTCCGGAAGGCCGACGAAGTGCACCGCCTGCTGCACCGCCAGCGCCATCTGCAGGGCGCGCGGGTCGGCGTTGCCGACGTCCTCGGAGGCGAAGATGACCATCCGCCGGGCGATGAAGAGCGGGTCCTCGCCCGCTTCCAGCATCCGCGCCAGCCAGTAGAGGGCGCCGTCGGGGTCGGAGCCGCGCAGGCTCTTGATGAAGGCGGAGATGACGTTGTAGTGCTCCTCGGCCCCCTTGTCGTAGAGCAGCGCCCGTTTCTGCAATGCTCCCTGCACGGTCTCCAGGTCGATCTCCTCTGCCCCGGCCATGGCGGCGGCCACCTCCAGGGTGTTCAGGGCCACCCGGGCGTCGCCGTGCGCCTGCTCGGCCAGGAATTCCATCGCCTCTTCGGTCACCTGCAGATTCCGCTCGGCCAGTCCCCGGGGGTCGGTGAGGGCGCGCTCCAGCAGAATGCGGATGTCCGCCGGGTCGAGGGGGTAGAGGACGAAGACGCGGGAGCGGGAGAGGAGCGCCGAGATGACCTCGAAGGAGGGGTTCTCGGTGGTGGCGCCGATGAGGATGACGTCGCCGCGCTCCACCCAGGGGAGGAAGGCGTCCTGCTGGGCCTTGTTGAAGCGGTGGATTTCATCGACGAAGAGCAGCGTCCGGCGGCTGTGGTAGCGCCGCTCCTCCTGCGCCTGCTTGACGATCTCGCGCACCTCCTTGACCCCCTGCAGGACCGCCGAGAAGAAGACGAAGTTGCTCTTGGTCGAGTGGGCGATGATCTGCGCCAGGGTGGTCTTCCCCGTCCCCGGCGGCCCCCAGAAGATGAGGGAGGCGAGCTGGTCGGTCTCGATCAGGCGGCGCAGCGGCTTCCCTTCGTCGAGCAGGTGACGCTGGCCGACCACCTCGGCGAGGGTGGTCGGGCGCAGCCGCTCGGCCAGCGGGGCGTCGCGGCGGTCTCGTGAGTTTTGATCGAAAAGGTCCATGCGGGTCGTCTTCTCCGTGGCCGGGCAGTCGAGCCGACTCTAGCACAGCTATCCGGTTGCCACAAGTCCGGGTTTCCCGTAAGTGGGCGAAAGCGATAGACTTTGCCGGAATGCTGTGGTAAGTTCCTCAATCTGTCCATCTGGGGAAAGGATACCCATGCAACGGATCGGCATCTACGCCAAGCGCAACCACCCCGCAGCGGTCAAGGTGGCCCGGGAGCTCGCAGCCTGGCTGCAGGAGCGGGGCATTCAGGTGTTTCTCGAGAAACCCCTGGCCGAGGCGATGGGAGAAGGACCCGGCTACCCCGGCGGCGCCCTCCCGGCCATGGTCGAGCTGATTGTCGTGCTCGGCGGCGACGGCACCCTGATTTCGGTCGCCCGTCAGGTGGGGCCGCTGCGCATTCCGATCCTCGGCGTCAACCTTGGCAGCCTGGGCTTTCTTACCGAGGTCACCCTGGACGAGCTTTACCCCACTCTGGAGCGCGTGCTGCAGGGTGAGTACGGGGTTTCCGAGCGGATGATGCTGAAGGCGGTGGTGCGCCGTGGCGGCCAGGAGATCGGCCAATACCGGGTCCTCAACGACGTCGTCATCAACAAGGGGGCGCTGGCGCGGATCATCGACATGGAGGCGTGGGTGGACGACGCCTATCTGACCACCTTCAAGGCTGACGGCCTGATCATCGCCACCCCTACCGGTTCCACCGCCTACAACCTCGCCGCCGGCGGCCCGATCATCTATCCCGGCTTGCACTGCCTGGTCATCTCGCCGATCTGTCCGCACATGCTGACCAACCGCCCGATCATCGTCGCCGATGAATCGATCATTCGTATCGAAGTCAAGTTCCAGGAGGAGGATGTCGCCATCACCGCCGACGGCCAGGTCGGGATGCCGCTGCGGGGGGGGGACGTGGTCGAGGTGTGCAAGTCGAAGAGCAGTACCCGCCTGGTCAAGAGTCCTTCCAAAGATTATTTCGAGGTTCTGCGCGCCAAGCTGAAATGGGGGGAAAGATAGTCGCGAGTCCCTGGTCCCGAGTCCGCAGTTCCAAGCCCTCGGGCCCTGGAACCGGGACCTTGGACCAGGGACTTCATAGGCTTTTTTTATGCTGACCGAACTGATAATCCGTAATTTCGCCATCATCGACCGGCTGCAGGTCGCCTTCGGCCCCGGCTTCAACGTCCTGACCGGGGAGACCGGCGCCGGCAAGTCGATCATCATCGACGCCGTCGGCCTGCTGCTGGGCGACCGGGCACGCCCCGACCTGATCCGCACCGGTGAGGAGGAAGCGACCGTCGAGGCAGTGGTCGATCTCGGCGCCCGTCCGGAGCTGCAGCAGGCAGTGGAGGCTGCCGGTTTCGAGGCCGGTGCCGAGTTGGTGCTGCGCCGGGTAGTCGCCCGATCCGGCAAGAACCGCATCTACGTCAATGGTTCGTTGGCGACGCTGGCCCAGTTGCAGCCGCTGAGCGCCCAACTGGTGACCATTTACGGCCAGCACGAACACCAGAGCCTGCAGCGCAGCGACACCCATCTGGGGCTGCTCGACCGTTTTGCCGGGCTGGACGAGGCGCTGGAGCATTACCAGGGGTTCTACCGCCGGTTGCGCGAACTTGACGAACATCTGCGGCGCCTGGAAACGGCCGAGCGGGAGCGGCAGCAACGCCTCGACCTGCTCAGCTTCCAGCGCAGGGAGATCGCCGAAGCGAACCTGCGGCCGGGCGAAGACGAGGATCTGGCCGCCGAGCGGCTGCTGCTGCAGCATGCCGAACGCCTGGCAGCGGCTACCGAGGGAGGATACGAAATCCTCTACGCGGCGGAAGGGGCGGTCTGCGAGAAGCTGGGAGCGGTTGCCGACGAGCTCGAGGGGCTGGCAAAAATCGCTCCCCCGCTCGGCCATTTGGCCGAAGCGGTGCGCAGTTCCCTATATTCATTAGAGGATGTGGCCGCCCAGTTGCGTGACCAGGCACGGCGCACCGCCTTCGAACCCGGTCGCCAGCAGGAAGTGGAGGAGCGGCTGGCGCTGCTTGCCAGTCTCAAGCGCAAGTATGCGCCTTCGCTGCCGGAAATCATCGCTTATCTGGCCCGCATCGAGGGGGAGATTGAGGAACTATCCGATCTTGTTGCCGCTCGCGGGGGGCTGCAGAAGCAACGGGTCGAGGTGGAGAGTCTTCTGCGGCAGCTCGGCGAAGAGATCTCCTTGCGTCGGCAGGCGGCGGCCCGTCAGCTGCAGTCGGCAGTGGAAGTCGAATTGCAGGCCCTGGCGATGCCCCGTGCCCGCTTCGAGGTGCACTTTTCGTCGCTCGGCGAACCGGGTGCGTGGGGGCTGGAGCGCGGTGAATTCTTTTTCTCTGCCAATCCCGGTGAAGAGGCGAAACCGCTTGGCCGCATCGCCTCCGGGGGCGAGTTGTCGCGTCTGATGCTGGCCCTCAAGCGGGCCGCTCCGGAGGGGGAGGCGATCCCCACGCTCGTTTTCGATGAGGTCGATGCCGGTATCGGCGGGGTCGCCGCCACCGCTGTCGGCGAGAAGCTGCGGGCGGTGGCACGGACTTCGCAAGTGCTTTGCATCACCCATCTGCCGCAAGTCGCCGCCTATGCTGACCGTCATTACCGCGTGGAGAAGCAGGAGACGGGGGGACGAACCCGCACGGATCTCGTTCTGCTCGAAGCAGAAGAGAGGGTCCGGGAGATGGCCCGGATGCTTGGCGGCGCCAGGATTACCGATCGGACCCTCGAGCACGCCAGGGAGCTCATAGCTCATAGCTCGTAGCTGTTAAATGCCAGGGGCCTAGAGCTGCTTCACCAATTTCAACCATCAATCACGGGTTCAATATGATCCGCAAAGCCCGCATTCCAGACACCAAGACGATTCACCGGTTGCTCAACACCTATGCCAAGGACGGACTGATGCTCTCCCGTTCCTTGTCGGACATCTACGAGGCGATCCGCGATTTCTATGTCTGCGAGGAGAACGGCAGCGTAGTCGGGACCGTCTGCCTGCATATCTGCTGGGAGGATCTGGCCGAGGTGCGCTCACTGGCAGTGGTCGAAGAGCAGGGGGGTAAGGGAATCGGTCGCCAACTGGTTCAGGCCTGTCTGGAGGAAGCCCGGCAGCTCGGTCTCAAGCGGGTCTTTGCCCTCACTTACAAGCCCGGTTTTTTTGAAAAACTAGGCTTTCACACGATCGAAAAGTCGGAATTGCCGCACAAGATCTGGGGAGACTGTATGAAGTGCGCCAAGTTTCCCGAGTGCGATGAGATCGCCATGAGCATCGAGCTCCAGGCGGATTAGTGACGGCAAAAAGCTTGACAGGTTCGGGTGGGCTCCTCTATTAATCTACAATCCCGAATTCCAGTCTTTGTATTGTTGCTGTTCAAGGGAGGATAGTTTGTCTGCCAAAAAGTTTACCATACTGGTCATCCCCGAAGGATCCCATCGGGTACGCCGTTTCGGCATCCGACGCGGTTTCCTTCAGGCGGGTCTTGCCGTCACCCTGGTCCTGGTCCTGACCATTTCCCTGCTGCTCGTCGATTACTTCCGTACGAGCCTTGACCGCAGCGAACTGCACCATCTCAAATCACAGAACCGCAATCAGCAGAAGGAGATGCGCCGTCTGGCCGCCAGTCTCGATGATCTGCGCCAGGAACTTGTCGTTCTCGCCCAGAATGATGCCAAAGTGAGGGTCATGACGCAGCTTTCCAAGCCGCGTAACGATGTCCTGGTCGGTGTCGGCGGACCCGCCGAGGAAGATGCGGCTACCGAGTTCACCGCGCTGCAGCAGCAAATCGACCAACTCCGCCAGTCGATCGATCTGCGCCGGGAAAGTCAGGAAGAGATCCGGGGGTTTCTCAACGATCAGCGTTCACTGCTCGCCGCCAAGCCCAGGGGCTGGCCGGCCAAAGGCTGGGTAACCTCGGTCTTCGGCATGCGCCACTCTCCCTTTACCGGCAGGCTCACGATGCACGAGGGGCTTGATATTGCCGCCCGCACCGGTACCCCCGTCTTCGCCTCTGCCGACGGCATCGTCAGCCAGGCGGAAACCGCCGACGGTTACGGCAAGCTGGTGGTCATCGACCACGGTTATGGTTATAAAACCTACTACGCCCACAACTCCAAGATCTTCGTCAAGGTTGGCCAGCGGGTCAAGCGCAACGACAAAATTGCGGCTGTCGGCAACACCGGCAGTTCCACCGGTTCGCACCTGCATTATGAAGTACGCCTGAACGGTGTGCCGATCAATCCCAGGAAATTCATCTGAACCCCCTCCCTGAACCCCCTGCGCCAGCCAATCCAGGCCCCGCCTCGCCGGGGCCTTTTTTGTGCTTCCGAAGCTGCCACCAAGGTGCCCTTTCTCCTTGTGGGAGTGGTTGCCTTGTGTTAAAATTCCGTGCCTTTTCCAGCGGGGGGTCCCCGCACATCAGCGCCTGGCCTTGACCGGCCGGGCCGATTCGAACCGAATGGAGTCCTTTGATGATAGGTGCACTGCTGAAGAAAGTCGTCGGGAGCAAGAATGAGCGTGAGTTGAAGCGCCTGCAGCCCCTGGTCGACCGGATCAATGCCCTTGAAGCGCAGATATCGGCCCTATCCGACCAGGCACTGGCGGGGAAGACCGTCGAGTTCCGCCAGCGCTTCGCTCAGGGGGCATCACTCGACGACCTGCTTCCCGAAGCGTTCGCCGTGGTCCGCGAGGCCGGCAAGCGCGTACTCGGAATGCGTCATTTCGATGTCCAGCTGGTCGGCGGCATGGTGCTGCATGCCGGCAAGATCGCCGAAATGAAGACCGGCGAGGGGAAGACTCTGGTGGCAACCCTGCCTTCCTACCTCAATGCCCTCCCCGGCAAAGGGGTGCACGTCGTTACCGTCAATGACTATCTGGCCCGCCGCGACTCGGAGTGGATGGGACAGATTCACCGTTTCCTTGGCCTCTCCGTTGGCGTGATCGTCCACGGCCTCACCGATGCCCAGCGCAAACAGGCCTACGGCTGTGATATTACCTACGGCACCAACAACGAGTTCGGTTTCGATTACCTGCGCGACAACATGAAGTTCGCCCTCGAGGACTACGTCCAGCGGGCGCATATCTACGCGATCGTCGACGAAGTCGACTCAATTCTCATCGACGAGGCGCGTACACCGCTGATCATCTCCGGGCCGAGCGAAGCGTCGAGCGAACTCTATTACGCAGTGAACCGCATCATTCCCATGCTCAAGAAGGGGGAGGTAATCGAGCACCGCGACGGCAAGATCGGTCCGGCAGCCAAGGAATACACCGGCGATTTCACCATCGATGAGAAGGCCAAGTCGGCGGCACTCACCGAGGAGGGTGTCGCCCGGGTGGAGAAGCTGCTCGGCGTTGAGAATCTTTACGAACCGCGCAATATCGAGATCCTGCACCACGTCAACCAGGCCCTCAAGGCCCACGCCCTGTTCAAGCGGGATGTCGATTATGTCGTCAAGGACGGCGAGGTGATGATCGTCGACGAGTTTACCGGCCGGCTGATGCCGGGACGGCGCTGGAGCGACGGGCTGCACCAGGCGGTGGAGGCCAAGGAAGGGGTCAAGATCGAAAGCGAGAATCAGACGCTGGCCACGATCACCTTCCAGAACTATTTCCGCATGTACGACAAGCTCGCGGGGATGACCGGCACCGCCGATACCGAGGCGGCCGAGTTCGCCGAGATCTACAAGCTGGAGGTGATGGTCATCCCGACCAACCGGCCGATGGTCCGCAAGGACCAGTCCGACGTCATCTACAAGACCGAGAAGGAGAAGTTCAAGGCGGCCATCGAGGATATCGTGGAGCGCCACCGGCAGGGGCAGCCGACGCTGGTCGGCACCATCTCCATTGAAAAGTCGGAACTGCTTTCGGAGATGCTCAAGAAGCGGGGGACCCCGCACAATGTGCTCAATGCCAAGCATCACGAGAAGGAAGCCGAGATCGTTGCCCAGGCCGGTCGCAAAGGGGCCGTCACTATCGCTACCAACATGGCCGGCCGCGGCACTGACATCGTGCTCGGCGGCAATCCCGAGATGCTCGCCCGGCGCGAGGCGGCCACCGCCGAGGACCCTGAGGCAGCCTATGCCCTGCTGCTGGAGAAATATCGCGCACTGTGCGCTGCCGAAAAGGAGGCGGTGCGCACGGCCGGCGGCCTCTACATCCTCGGCACCGAGCGGCATGAGTCGCGGCGCATCGACAATCAGCTGCGCGGCCGTGCGGGGCGCCAGGGTGACTCCGGGGAGAGCCGTTTTTACCTTTCCCTCGAGGACGACCTGCTGCGCATCTTCGGCTCGCACCGGGTCGCCTTCGTCATGGAAAAGCTGCGCATCCCGGAGGATGAGCCGATCGAGCACGGCATGATCTCCAAGGCGATCGAAAATGCCCAGAAAAAGGTGGAGGGGCACAACTTCGAAATCCGCAAGCACCTCATTGAATATGACGACGTAATGAACAAGCAGCGCGAGGTGATCTACACCCAGCGCAAAGAGGTGCTGGCCGGGGAGAACATCCGCGAGACGATCGAGGGGATCATTGCCGAGGCGGTCGAGGACATGGTATCGACCTTCTGCCCGGAGAAGACCCCGCCGACCGACTGGAACTGGGAGAACCTGACGGAAGACTTCGCCAACCAGTTCTATTTTCCCGCCGAGCTCTCCGACCCCGCCGAAGGCGGCCTGACCCAGGCCGTGCTCGAGGAACGGCTCAAACGGCAGGTTGCCGCCCGCCTGGCCGAACGGGAGGCAGAGTTCACCCCGCCGGTCATGGAACACCTGATGAAGGTTCTGCTGCTGCAGACCATCGATGTCCAGTGGAAGGACCACCTGCTCTCCATCGACCACCTCAAAGAGGGTATCGGCCTGCGCGGCTACGGCCAGAAGAACCCCAAGGAGGAGTACAAGAAGGAAGCCTACGGCCTCTTCATGGAGATGATGGGGCGCATCCGCCAGGAGGTCATCCAGAAGCTGTTCCGGGTCCAGCTCGCCCGCGAAGACGACGTCGAGCGCATGGAGGAAACCGAACAGCGCCGGCGCCGGCTGGTGCTGAGCCGGGCCGGTGGCGGCGACCAGGCGCCGAAGCCGGTGACCCGCGAGGAGGACAAGGTGGGGCGCAACGACCCCTGCCCCTGTGGGAGCGGGCAGAAGTACAAGAAATGTTGCGGGAAATAGCAGGCCTGGGAAAACCAAGCGGGGTAGCTGCCATGAAAAAAGAGGGCATCGTCAAGGTTCGCGGATTCAAGTTCGCCGCCCGGCCGGCCGGAATCAAGAAGTCGGGAAAACTCGATCTGGCGCTGATCTATTCGGAAGTCCCGGCCCGCTGCGCCGGGGTTTTCACCACCAACAAGGTGGTGGCCGCCCCGGTGGTCGTCACCAACCCCCGGATCCGCCAGGGGAGCTGCCAGGCGATTCTTGTCAACAGCGGCAACGCCAATGCCTGCACCGGCGAACAGGGCCTGCGTGATGCGCTGCGCTGCGGCGAGCTGGCGGCCCACGCCCTCGGTATCGCCGAAGACCTGGTGGCGGTTTCCTCCACCGGAGTCATCGGTGCGCCCCTGCCGATGGAGAAGTTCGAGCGGCACATCCCCCTGCTCCCCTCGGAACTCAATGCCGAACACGCCGGCCGGGCAGCCGAGGCGATCATGACCACCGACGCCTTTGCCAAGCTCGCCTCGGCCGCCGGCACCGTTGACGGCCAGGGTTACTCCATTATCGGCATGGCCAAGGGGGCAGGAATGATCCACCCCAACATGGCCACCATGCTCGCCTTCGTCTGCACCGACGCCGTCGTCGACCCCCGATTTCTCGACCAGGCGCTGCGCCAGGCGGTGGAGCGGTCGTTCAACAGCATCACCGTCGATGGTGACACTTCCACCAACGACATGGTCATCGTGCTGGCCAACGGTCTGGCCGGCAATCGCGAGATTCGCGGCGGCAGCGCCGAGGGTGATGCCTTCGCTGGCGAACTGGCGGCGGTGCTGCTCGATCTGGCCAAGATGATCGTCAAGGACGGCGAGGGGGCCACCAAGCTGGTGGAGGTGGTGGTCCGGGGTGCACTCAGCGACGCCGAAGCCCGGCTCGCCGCCCGCAGCGTGGCAACCTCCAGCCTGGTCAAGACCGCATTCTTTGGCGAGGATGCCAACTGGGGCCGGATCATCGCCGCTGTCGGTTATTCCGGCGCCGAGGTTGACCCCGACAAGGTCGAGATCTTCTTCGGCGAGGTGCCCGTTGTGCGCGGCGGGGTAAGCACCGGCAAGGAGCTGGAGGAGCAGGCGACGGCGGTGCTGAAGACTCCCGAGTTCACCGTCACCATCGACCTGCACCTAGGCCCCGGCCGGTCGGCCTACTTTACCTCGGACCTGACCTACGACTACGTCAAGTGCAACGCGTCGTACAGAACCTGAAAGGCAAGGATGAGGGAGGAAGGATGAACATTTATTCCTCCTTCCTCCTTCATCCCTCCTACTTGTAATGATCTCCCCTGCTCGCTATATTGATCATACCCTTCTCAAAGCCGATGCTACCGCCGACCAGATTTGCCGACTCTGCGAAGAGGCGGTGGAATATGGCTTCGCCTCGGTCTGTATCCCGCCCGTCTATGTTCCGCTGGCCGCCGCTCGTCTCTATGGCTCGGAAGTGGCAGTCGGGACGGTCGTCGGCTTTCCTTTCGGCTACAGCACCACTGCCGCCAAAACCGGCGAAACACAGGAGGCGGTGGCTGCCGGCGCCACTGAGATAGACATGGTGATTCACCTGGGCGCGGCTCTTGCGGGGGATCTGGAGACGGTGGCGGCAGAGATCCGGGAGATGACGAAAGCCGCCCGCAGCGCCAGGGTCAAGGTTATCCTCGAGTGCTGTTACCTGGATGATCCGCTCAAAACTGCGCTGGTCGAGCGGGTGGTGGCGGCTGGGGCGGCCTATGTCAAGACCTCGACCGGTTTCGGCAGCGGCGGCGCCACCGTTGCCGATGTCCGCCTGCTCGCAGCGGCGGCGGCCGGCCGTATCGGCGTCAAGGCCGCCGGCGGCATCCGCGACTGGGCCAGCTGCAGAGCCATGCTGATGGCGGGCGCGACCCGCATCGGCAGCAGTTCGGGCATTTCCATTCTGAGCCAGTGGCGACTGGAGGAGGGGCAATGAGAGCGGGCAAGGCCTGGCGGCGGGTGGTCCTCATCACTCTCGACGGCGTAGGGGTCGGTGCGCTCCCCGATGCCGAACGCTACGGCGATGCCGGCGCCAACACCCTGCTGCATGTGGCCGAGTCCTGCGGCGGCCTGCATTTGCCGACGCTGCGGAAGCTTGGCCTGGGCAACATCCAGCCACTGCCCGGCGTTGCCCCTGCCGATTCGCCTACCGCCGGCTTCGGCCGGATGCGCGAATGCTCCGCCGGCAAGGATACCACGACGGGGCATTGGGAATTGGCCGGAGTAGAGCAGGAGGAGCCTTTTCCGACCTACCCGGAAGGGTTTCCGGCCGAGATCATCGCCGCCTTTCGCCGGGAGACGGGGCTCGACCCCCTGGGCAACGTCGCCGCCAGCGGCACCGAGATCCTCCGCCGTCTGGGCGAGGAGCATCTGCGTAGCGGCCGTCCCATCATCTATACCAGCGCCGATTCGGTTTTTCAGATTGCCGCCCACGAAGAAATCATTCCGGTCGAGCGGCTATACGAGATCTGCCGCATCGCCCGGCGGCTGCTTGATCCTTACCGGATCGGCCGGGTGATCGCCCGTCCCTTTCTCGGCACCTGTGCTGCCGACTTCAAGCGGACCTCCCGCCGGCACGACTTTTCCCTGCCGCCGACGGCGCCGACCGTTCTCGATCTTCTTTCCGCCGCCAGCCTCACTGTCTACGGGGTGGGAAAAATCCGGGATATCTTCGCAGGTCGGGGGATCACGGACTACGTGTACAGCGAGAGCAACGCCGACGGCATGAAAAAAACGCTGGCCGCTCTCGAACAGGTCGGGCGTGGGCTCCTCTTTACCAATCTGGTCGATTTCGACATGCTCTACGGCCATCGTCTCGACGGGCGCGGTTTCGGTCGGGCGCTCGAAGACTTCGACCGCTGGCTTCCCACGTTGCTGGCCGCTCTCGCCGATGATGATTTGCTGCTGATTACCGCCGACCACGGCTGCGATCCGACAACGCCGGGAACCGACCACAGCCGCGAGTTCGTCCCCCTGCTGGTCTGGCATAGGCGACTGGCAGCCGGCCGGAATCTGGGCGAAAGGGAGAGTTTCTCCGACGTGGCAGCTACAGTCGCCGAGGCGTTCGGTCTGGTGTGGGAGGGAGGGGGGCAGAGCGTGCTGGCGGAGCTTAGCGCTGAAACAAAACCAGGAAAAGTCAGGGCTTGATCAGGTCGGATCCAGTCGCAGCGTTAGCTCGTCTTCTTTGATTTTTGTCGAAGCGAGGCGGAGTTGTCCGTCGCCGGGACGGGTGGCCAGGTCGCCGATGAAGCGCTGTTCGAGGAACGCCTGCAGCGCCAGGAGGGCCTCCTGGCTCAGTTCGGCGAACTCGATGCCGATTCCCTGGAAGTAGTTGTTGTCTGGGCCGGGTTCGACCCGGTAGAGGATACGGCCGTCGAGCTCCAACTCCTGCTGCATCCCCATGAGCGGAATGACCACCCGCAGTTGGGCGTCTTTGGCAGGCCGGAAGCCGGTTTTGACGAAAAGGCCGTTGGTGCTGAGGCTGAGAACCTCGGCGAGATGGCAGCTTTCCCCGGTGCAGAGCATGCCTGGGAGTTGGATGGCCAGGCGCAGATTGCGACGGGGATGCTTTTCCAGGTGTTTCTGAATCAGGGAGAAGAGCGAGAAGAGGTCGGGAGGGACCCCCAGCGTCTCATGCGGAACCGCAATGGGGGGGGTAGTCTGCCCCTCCTGGAGGACGATGAGCGGCTTGTTTCCTTCGTTGACGTGGCGGTTCACTGCCCGCGTGAGAGAACTGCCCGGCTCCGTGAGCAGCCGGGCGCCCATGACGAGGAGATCCGGCGATGTCTCCCTGATGAGTTCCTCGAGCTGTGCCGGACGGGACGACACGAGAACCCGATATCCCCAGTGGCGCAGGATAACTTCGAGAGTCGATAGAAGTTCTTCACCTTTGTCACCGATCAGCAGGCGTTTCATGGTTGGTCCCTTGCGGTAGCGTTGGAGAGAATGTAAATTAGTCCCCCGGGTTGGTCAAGTGGAAAGGTTGGCATGCACTGATGCGCCCCCTCGGGAGATTGACAGACCGTACGGTATTTTCGAAAAGGAGGGAAAGATGGAAACTCGCAAGCTGATTATGTTTCTTTTGCTGTTGTGTTGCCTGCCGGTGACTGCCCTGGCCCTGGAGGTGCGGGAGGCCGTGATCACGACGCAAGTCATTGATCGTGCCCCGGTTGATGCCATCCAGACCTACCCGTCGTCCGTGGAAAGGCTTTTCTGCTTCACGCGAGTGACCGGTGCCGCTGCCGACACTTCGATTACCCACGTCTGGTATCTGCGTGGGGTGAAGATGTCGCGTATCGAGCTGCCGGTCCGCTCCGGCGATTGGCGTGCATGGTCGCAAAAGACGATTTTACCCGGGTCGGCCGGCGACTGGAAAGTCGATGTGCTGGGTCCCGAAGGGAACCTGCTGAAGTCCATCTCCTTTACCCTCAACTGAGGATGGCAAGCCTTTGCCGCCGAGCAGCCGTCTAAAAATGCGAAGCGGAAGTGTCTGCGACAAAAAAGCGCCCCTGGCCGGGGCGCTTTTTTGTCGCAGAAGTAGAGCCGCTTACTTTTTCTTTTTCCCCTTGCCGCGGGCCGCACGGGCTTTGGCCAGATTCTCACCGAGGCCGCGGTCGACAGCCATCTGCCGACGACTTTCGGAATAGGACCGGGCGGCCAGCGGCTGGGTGCGGGGGATGTCGAACTGCTTGCGGTATTCGCCGGGTTTCATCCCGTGTGTGGTTTTCAGGTGCCGGGCCAGGGTCTTCATCTCCTTGCCGCAGAGCATGCAGACCACCTTGTCTTTTCCGAAGGCCTTCTTCCGGGAAATGGCTGGTGCCCCTGCTGCTTCCTCGACGACCTCGGCAACTACGGATTCGCCTTTTTCGAGCGCGGCGAGAGCTTTGTGGATTTCCGAAAGTTCGGCGATCAACTCCTCCTTGGTCAGAGAGGTGCTGGATGCATGGGCAGCGACGATCTCTGCGGCCATTTCGAGCAGTGTTGCCATGTTATTCCTCCTTGTTTTGGATAAGCTTATTCCAGATTGTGTTTGAAAGTGACATTACTAATACAACAATTTTTTTTAAAATCAAGAGAAAAGACATTATTTTCTGATAAATCTTGGTTAGATACGATTCGTTTTTGTTCTTGAGTCAGATTCGTTTGCGGTTTGGGTTTGCTTGACAGCCCCAGAAAATCACTTTTCCCTAGCCCACCGAACGAGGTTCTTTGGGACTCCGAATGAACCGCACATGCATTTATTTCTGGTCAGGTCACAACTGTCGACCTTGAGGGTAGGTTGAGCGGGTATCGACAATTTGTTTGCACGGTCCAATCAGGTGGGGTATAGAATGAACGCTCTGACCATTTCGATGTTTCAGGACCTTTGCAGATGAACATTCGCACGCTTCTCGAACGTCGGGAGAAGGAAACCCTATCCCGTTTTGCCTGTCTCAGCGGCCATAGCGGCGGTCGTCTGCACGACGAGGAACCGTGTTCGATCAGGACCGCATTTCAGCATGATCGTGATCGGATTCTCCACAGCAAATCATTCCGGCGTCTCAAGCAGAAGACGCAGGTTTTTCTTTCCCCTGAGGGGGATCATTACCGCACCCGCCTGACCCATACACTGGAAGTTTCGCAGATCGCCCGCACCGTGGCGCGTGCCCTGGCTCTCAACGAAGACCTGACCGAGGCGATTGCCCTTGGCCACGACCTGGGGCATACCCCCTTCGGCCATGCCGGCGAGCGGGTGCTTGATGCGTTGGTCCCCGGCGGTTTCCGCCATGTCCGGCAGAGTCTGCGGGTGGTCGAAGTGCTGGAGAAGGACGGGGCCGGACTCAACCTTACGGCCGAGGTGCGCGACGGCATCCTGAAACATTCGAAGGGGAGGGGGCCGCTGCTGAACGATGATCCGGCAGTGCTGGCTGCCACCCTTGAGGGGCGTATCGTGCGGTTGGCGGATGTCATCGCCTATGTCAACCATGATCTGGACGATGCCCTGCGAGCGGGGTTGATCGATGCGGGGCGGATCCCCGGAGTCGTCTCCAGGGTCCTGGGCGACAGTCACTCCCGGCGTATCGATACCATGGTCCGGGACATGATCGAAGCCTCCCTGGCCACCGGTGGTTCCGAAATCCGACTTTCGCCGATGGTGAGCATGGCCGTGAGCGATCTGCGCGACTGGCTCTTTGAGCATGTCTACCGGGTCAACACGGTGCATGACGATTTCGTCAAGGCATCGCGCATCCTGCGTGAACTTTTTCACTGTTTTGCTGCCGATGAGGAGTTGTTGCTCGCCCAGGGAGGGCGGCGGTACGCCGGAGATCCTCTGGTGGTTTCCGTTAGCGATTTTGTCGCCGGCATGACCGACCGTTTTGCTATGAATCTTTACCAAAGGCTCTTTCTGCCGCAGCCCTGGAAGCTCCTGTGACATGTCATAACCCCTTGAAATTCCCGGTTAAAAAACTTGACACCCGAAAGGGGCGTATGGTAGCGTTTAGGGCGCTTTGTGCCCATTTTTTGCGAACTGGCAGAGAGTGACAGCATGACGGAATCAGCCTGATACCCGCGTCGGTCAGCGCTGTCCGCTGCCGGAAGCAGAGGCCCTGATGCCGGCGCTGCACAGAATATATTTTGCGGCACCCTCCCGAAGCGGGAGCAAGGAGGCTTGAATGAGGAAGAAACTGTTGTTGGCCGACGACAGTATCACCATCCAGAAGGTCATTGGCATAACTTTCGCCAATGAGGATTACGAACTCACCGTTGTCGACAACGGTGATGCGGCGCTGGAAAAAGCCCGGAGCGAAAATCCCGACCTGATTCTCGCCGATGTTTTCATGCCCGGCAAAAACGGCTATGAACTCTGTGCCGCCGTTCGCCAGGAACCGACGCTCCGGGGTGTTCCCGTCCTGCTGCTGACCGGCACCTTTGAACCGTTCGACGAGAACAAGGCCCGGACAGCAGGTGCCGACAGCTGGATAGCCAAACCGTTCGAATCCCAGGCCCTGATCGACCGGGTGGAAGAGCTGCTGGCCCGGTCACAACAGCCGGCGGCGCCGGTCGTCGCACCGCCGCCGGCCGTGGCCGTTGTCCCGGCGCCCGAAGCTGCTGCCGATATCTGGGAGGATCTGGCCGAATCCGGAGCTGCCGAGGCCGAGACGGTCCAGGCTGCCGACGTCTTTGCCGAGGGTTACGCCGCTGCTGAGCCGGTGACGCCGGCGGTAGCGGAAGCGGCGGCGTTCGAGGAGGACATCTGGGGGGCGGTCTCGTTTGATGAAGAGGACCTGCTGGCCGGGGATTCCCTCGACGAAACTGCCGGGGACATCTGGGGTTCCATAGAAGAGGAGGAAGCCGTTGCCGAAGCACCGCCGGCTGCCATCACCGAAGAGTCATTTCTCTTCGAGGAGGAGTCGCTCGCTGAGGTGGCGCCGCCCGCCGAATTCGGAGCTCCGCCGGCGATGGAAGAATTCATCTTCGAAGACGAGGAGGTACCCCTGGCGCCGATGGCCGCCGACGAACTGCAGGAACTTGAAGAAGATATCCTGCCCCTTGATGAGTTCGATATCCTCGAAGAGGAGGAGCTTGCCGGAATGGCGGCACCCCCGGCCGCGGAACACTTCACCTTTGCCGAGGCAGAGGTGGCCCTCCCCGTCGAGGCGCCGGCAGCACCCGTCGAATTCGGGGAATTGCCGGCTTTCGAGGAGAAATCGGTGATTGGCGAAGAGCCGATTGCCTTCGAAGAGGAGTTCGCTCTGACCGAGGAAGGTCCCGAGTGGGGGATCGCCGAAGGGCCGGGCGTCGTCGCCATCGAGCCTTCGGCGCCGGCTGCCGGGGAGTTCTTCGTCACCCCTGCCGAAACAGCCATCGAACCGGCGCCGGCTTCTGCGCCGGTGGTTGCCGCTGCCGTCGAGGAGCGGGTCCGTGCCTTTTCCGAGGAAGAACTGAGGCAGATCGTGGAGCGGGTGGCTGGTTCGATGATCGAGCGGCTGGCCGGTTCCGTGCTGGAAAAAATCGCCTGGGAAGTGGTCCCCGATCTGGCCGAAAATCTGGTCAAGGAAGAGATTCGCAAGATCAAGGAAGGGGCGCAATAAGGCTGGTCCAAAGTCCTAGGTCCAGGACCGGGTCATCCAGTCTCGCCTTACATACCACAGCATTGACGCAGGGAATGGGGATTGCTAAAATCCCCATTCCTTTTTCTTCAAGTCCATTTCGCCCGTCGGGCGCCCGAAAATGAAACATCGGAAGGATTAGCCAGCTATGGAACCGAAGCTCGCCAAGGGATACGAACCGCATGAGGTGGAAGCGCGATGGTACGAGGCATGGGAGAAGAATGGTCTTTTCCATGCCGACGAGAACGCTGCCAAGCCCCACTACTCCATCGTCATCCCCCCGCCCAACGTGACCGGCGTGTTGCACATGGGGCATGCCCTCAACAACACCCTGCAGGACATCCTGGCGCGCTGGAAGCGGATGACCGGTCACGAGGTTCTCTGGATGCCGGGAACCGACCATGCCGGCATCGCCACCCAGAACGTGGTGGAGAAGCAATTGGCCGCCGAAGGGAAAGATCGCCATGAACTGGGCCGCGAGCGCTTCGTCGAACGCGTCTGGCAGTGGCGCGCCGAATCGGGCGGCCAGATTATCAACCAGCTGAAAAGGCTGGGCGCCTCCTGCGACTGGCAGCGCGAGCGCTTCACCATGGACGAGGGACTCTCCAAAGCGGTGCGCGAAGTCTTCGTGCGCCTCTACGACGAAGGGCTCATCTACCGTGACAATCGCCTGATCAACTGGTGTCCGCGCTGCCATACGGCGCTCTCCGATCTCGAGGTCGAGCATGACGAGAAGAAGGGGCATCTCTGGCATCTGCGCTACCCGGTCAAGGGGAGCGAGCGCTTTCTCGTGGTCGCCACCACCCGCCCCGAGACGATGCTCGGCGACACGGCGGTGGCCGTTCACCCCGAGGACGAGCGTTACGCCGATCTGATCGGCAGGACGGTCGTCCTGCCGCTGCTCGGCCGCGAGATCCCGGTGGTCGCCGACGAGTATGTCGACAAGGAGTTCGGCACCGGCGTGGTCAAGATCACCCCGGCTCACGACTTCAACGACTTCGAGGTCGGCAAGCGACACGGCCTGGAGAGGATCAACATCCTTGACGAGTCGGGAGTGATCAACGAAAACGGCGGTCCCTACCGGGGGCTGGAACGTTACACCGCCCGCACGAAGGTGGTGGCCGACCTCGAAGCGCAGGGGTTGCTCGCCAAAATCGACGATCACCTCAACGCCGTCGGTGAGTGCTACCGCTGCAAGACGGTGATCGAGCCGTACCTGAGCCTGCAGTGGTACGTCAAGGTCGGGCCGCTCGCCGAAGAGGCGATCAGGGCGGTGCAGGACGGCCGCACCCGCATTGTCCCGGCCCAGTGGGAGAAGACCTATTACGAGTGGATGTTCAACATCAAGGACTGGTGCATCAGTCGGCAGATCTGGTGGGGACACCGCATCCCCGCCTGGTACTGCGACGGCTGCGGCGCCATCACCGTCGCCCGCGAAGATGCCGTCGCCTGCGCCACTTGCGGCAGCGCCGCCATTCGCCAGGAGACCGACGTTCTCGATACCTGGTTCTCTTCGGCGCTCTGGCCTTTCTCGACCATGGGCTGGCCGGAAGAGACCCTCACGCTGAAGAAGTTCTACCCCACCAGTTGCCTGGTGACCGGCTTCGACATCCTCTTCTTCTGGGTGGCCCGGATGATGATGATGGGTCTCAAGTTCATGGGTGAGGTCCCCTTCAGGGAAGTCTACATCCATGCCCTGGTGCGCGACGCCCAGGGGCAGAAGATGAGTAAGAGCAAGGGAAACGTCATCGATCCCCTCTCGGTAATCGAAGAATACGGCACCGACGCCTTCCGCTTCACCCTCGCCGCCTTTGCCGCCCAGGGGCGGGACATCAAGCTCTCCACCGAGCGCATTGCCGGCTACAAGGCGTTCGCCAACAAGTTGTGGAATGCGGCCCGCTTCGCCCTGATGAACCTGGAAGGGTTCGATCCCGAGGGGACCGATCTGGCACGGCTCGACCTCTCGCTGGCCGACCGCTGGGTCCTCGCCCGCCTGGCCGCCGCCGCCAAAGAGACCAACGCGGCGCTGGCCGACTACAAGTTCAACGACGCCGCCAGCACACTCTACGCCTTCACCTGGCACGAGTTCTGCGACTGGTACATCGAACTGGTCAAGGACGACCTCTACGGCGCCGACCCGAATGTCAAGGCCCGGGCCCAGGCGGTCCTCTGCATCGTGCTGGAGCAGTTGCTGCGGCTGCTGCACCCGCTCATGCCGTTCATCACCGAGGAGATCTGGCATGCCCTGCCGGGGTCGCGTCCGGTCGCTTCGCTCATGCTCGCCGACTACCCGACCGGCGAGGGGCTCCCCGTCGACGCCGAGGGGGCGCGGCGCATGGAGCTGGTCATGGACGTGATCAAGGCGATCCGCAACATCCGCGGTGAAATGAATGTGCCGCCCGGTAAACTGATTGCTGCCGTGCTCGACTGCAGGTCGGCGGATTCGGAAGCGATCCTCAATACCGGCGAAGGGTACATCCGTGCCCTGGCCCGAGTCGGCGAAATCGTCTGCGGGGTTGGCGTCACCCGTCCCGAGAAGGCCGCCACCCAGGTGGCCGGCGACGTCGAGATCCTGCTGCCGCTGGCCGGCCTGATCGACGTCGATGCCGAGGTGGCGCGGCTCGCCAAGGAGATCGCCAAGGTCGAGAAGGATGTCGAACTCTTCGAGAGGAAGCTCACCAATGAGGCGTTCGTCGCCAAGGCGCCGCCGGAGGTGTTGGAGAAGGACCGCGGCAAACTCGCCGAGGCGAAGGAGAAGCTCGGCATCCTGCAGCAGAGCCTGGAGAAGATCCGAGCGCTCAAATAGAGGACGCGACCTTTGGTCGCAGCATCCCGGCTAAAAACAGACAAGGCCCTGGAC
>DASPGW010000069.1 GCA_035620395.1 Desulfuromonadales bacterium
GAGAACGGCCGCGCCCAGTACCACATGCAGTCGCTCGATCAGCACCTGGTGCAGCTCTGTCGGCAGAACGTCATCGCCTTCGAAGAGGCCAAGCGGATCACCCGCTCGATGGATCTCGAGCGGAAGCTGAACTTTACCAGCTAGGGGTCTTGCTGCTTTGGGGAACGAACAAGGGCGGTCGGCGGGCCGCCCTTGTTCGTTCGGGAACGTCTAGGGGAGTTGAAGGGGCGGTTCCGCAAGGGCCGCAATCTGCTCGCGCAGCTCGAGGATGTGGTCGCCCCAGTAGCGCGGCGTGTTGAACCAGGCGAAGTGGTGCGGAAAAGTCGGGTCCTCCCAGCGCCGGGCGAGCCAGGCTGAGAAGTGAAGCATGCGCAGGGTCCGCAGGGCCTCGACCAGGCGCAGCTCGCGGGGGTTGAAAGTGAAGAACTCGCTGTAGCCCTTGATGAGCTGCTCGAGCTGGGCCGTCTGCCGCGGCCGGTCGCCGGAGAGCATCATCCAGAGGTCCTGGATGGCCGGGGCCATGCGGGCGTCATCGAGGTCGACCAGGTGCGGTGCCTCGTCCCGCCAGAGGATGTTGCCGCTGTGGCAGTCGCCGTGCACGCGGACGGCGTTGGCGCCGACCGAGCGGAAGATTTCATCGAGGGCCGGCAGCAACTCGGCGGTCAGGGCATCGTAGTTGGCCTTGTACTCGGGCGGGATGAAACGCTCGCTGATCAGCTCGACGCTCGCCCGGCCGAAGCTCTGCACGTCGAGGGCAGGGCGGTGCTGAAAGGGGCGGACGGCGCCGATGCGGTGGAGGCGGCCCAGCAGGCGCCCCATGATCAGCAGGTTGTCGAGGTCGTCCAGCTCCGGCGCGTGGCCGCCTTTTCTCGGATAGAGGGCGAAGCGGAAATCGCCGTGGCGGAAGAGGCTCGCGCCCTGTTCGTCGGTAAGGGGGGCGACGACCGGCAGCTCGTGGGCGTCCAGTTCCAGGCAGAAGCGGTGCTCTTCGTGGATCTGCTCGTCGCTCCAGCGGCCGGGCCGATAAAATTTGGCGATGAGTGGTTCGTGTTCTTCGACACCGACCTGGTAGACCCGGTTTTCGTAGCTGTTGAGGGTCAGGGTCCGGCAGTCGCAGCGGAAGCCCCGGCTTTCGACGGCGTCCATGATGAAGCTGGGGGTGAGGGACTGAAAGGGCTGGCGGTTGTCGGTCGGCATGGCACGGATTCCTGGGAGCAGAGGGCGGTGACCGGCGCAGCGACTGCGCCAGGGTCACCATACCATTAATCCCGGTCCGGGGTCCAATGGGAAGCGGGAAAAGGGGAGCGTTCGAGGATACCCCTTTTCTGGGGCGGATGTGTTAGGATAGCTTTTTGGCCGCAAACGGCGGCTTCAACGCAGAGGAACGAGAACGCCGATGAAGATAGAATGGTTTCCCGGCCACATGAACAAGGCGAGCCGGCAGATTGCCGAGACGATCCAGGGGTTCGATGTGATCATCGAAGTTCTCGATGCCCGCCTTCCCGTCTCCAGCGCCAATCCGCTGCTCGAGGAGCTGCGTCGGGGCAAGCCCTGTATCAAGGTGCTGAACAAGAACGACCTGGCCGACCCCGTCGTCACCAAGGCCTGGGTCCGCCATTTCGAAAAGCAGGCCGGAGTGCGCGCCCTGCCGCTCGAGGCGAGGAAGCGCCTCGAGGTGGGGCATCTCCCCCAGCTCTGCCGCCGCCTGGCGCCCCACCGCGGGCAGCCGGGCAAGCCGCTGCGCGCCATGGTCATCGGCATTCCCAATGTCGGCAAGTCGACCCTGATCAACACTCTGGCGGGCAAGGCCATGGCCCGGGTCGGCGACCGCCCCGCCATCACCACCTGCCCGCAGCAGATCGACCTGCGCAACGGCATCCGCCTTTCCGACACACCGGGGTTGCTCTGGCCGGTGATGAGCGACCAGAACGGCGCCTACCGACTGGCGGCCAGCGGCGCCATCGGCGAGAGTGCCATGGACTATGTGCAGGTGGCCCTGTTTGCCGCCGCCTTCATGCTGCGCCGCTACCCCGAGTTGCTCAGGGGCCGCTACAAGCTTACCGTTCTGCCGGAAAGTCCTACCCTCCTGCTCGAAGAGATCGGGCGCCGGCGCGGCTGCCTGGTCAGCGGCGGCGAGGTCGATCTGCACCGGGCCGCCGAGCTTTTTCTTCGCGAATTGCGGGGCGGCAAGCTTGGCCGGGTCAGTCTCGAGGAGCCGGGAC
>DASPGW010000070.1 GCA_035620395.1 Desulfuromonadales bacterium
TGCAGGCGAAGCTGCTGCGGGTGCTGCAGGAGCGGGAGTTCGAGCGCGTCGGCGGCATCCAGACCCGCAAGACCGACGTGCGCATCATCGCCGCCACCAACAAGGACCTGCGCCGGGAGATCGACAAGGGGAATTTCCGCGAGGACCTCTACTACCGGCTCTGCGTCGTCCCCATCCACCTGCCGCCGCTGCGCCAGCGCAAGGAGGACATCCCCCTGCTGGCGGAGGCCTTCATCCAGAAGTTCAACGCCCGCGGCGAGCGCATCTCCGAGATCTCCAGCCGGGCGATGGCCCTGCTGATGGCCCACGACTGGCCGGGAAACATCCGCGAACTGGAAAATGCCATCGAGCACGCCTACGTCACCAGCACCACCGGCCGCATCGAACGGCAGTTCCTCCCCGCCTCGCTGCACCGGGCCGTGGTCGAGGCGCCCCGGCCGGAAGAGGCCGCCGGCGACGAGGGGCAGCAGATCATCCGCGCCCTGGAGACGCACCGCTGGCGCAAGCACGACGTCGCCCGGCAACTGGGGATGAGCCGCACCACCCTCTGGCGGAAAATGCGCCAGCTGGGCCTCGAAGGAGTTTGCAGGGGAGTCAACGATGCTGCACGTAAGCGAACGGAAACAGCTCTACGCCTTTCTCGCCCGGCTCTTCAGCTACCCCGACCGGGAGCTGGCGGCAGCACTGCGGCAGGGCGAGGCGGCGGCAGCCGGCCGGCTGCTGCCGGCAGCGCCCGCGCCCCCGTCCATCGACGCCTCGACCGTCGAGCTGGAGACGGCCTACACCGGCCTCTTCATCAACCGGCTGGGAGGCGCGCCGGCGCCGCCCTACGGCAGCATCTACCTGGAGCGGGACGAGTGCCTCATGGGGCAGACCAGCCTGCTGGTGGCCGAGGCCTATCGCGCCGAAGGGCTCGCGCTGGAGGGGAGCGGCGAGCCGCCGGACTTCCTGCCGACCGAGCTGGAATTCCTCTACTACCTGGTGGAGCAGGAAGAGCAGGCCCTGAGCCGCCGCGATCTGCCCGCCGCCAGGAAGGCGGTCGAGCAGCAGGCCGGCTTCTGCCGCACCCTCCTGCATCCCTGGATGCAGGCATTCTGCGGCCGGATCGAAGCAGATGGCCAGACCCATCCCCTCTACCGCTGGGCGGCAGGGTTGCTGCGGGAATTCTGCCGTCGGGAGCAGGAGTGGCTGGAGAAGGTGGTCTGATCCTTACGGTTCCACTGAAATGAACGCCTGCGATCCGAAAAGGTCCGCAGGTGTTTTTATTTTGCTTTGTGAGATATGGACATCCGGGAGGAGGCCATATCTTGCGACTGAGAGATATGGCGTCAGTTTTTCCTTCCTTATTTCAAAAAGAGCGACCAAAGGGCGGATTCGGACCGAATGGTGGCCCATAGGGAAGGCTCCCACGGCCTGGCGTTGCTGCGCGGACTGATGCGGCAGCCGGTGGTCATGGCCAATGACGTGGCCCGCATCGTCGGCGTCAGCTATACCAAGGCCAATTCATTGATTGCCGTCTGCGAAAATCTCGGCAGCCTGCGACAGATAAGCAGCGGGGAAAGGAATCGGAAATTCATCTACAACGACTATGTGGGCATTCTCAGTGAAGGGCCGGAAATAGGTCCTGGCGAGGGCTGGTCAGCCCGTGGGGACGGAGTTGCGGGAAGATGTACTGCAGTGACATCCGGAGTTGATGTAGGCGCTGTGACAGGCTGCTCAAATGTCAAAATGTCAAAGTTGACACTGGAGGCTTTTTCATGCTCTTCGTAGAGAATGGCAGAAAGTCAAGCCTGACCCTGCCGGCCCTCGCTTGCAAAAAGTCATTAATAAGAACAGTCAATTCCGTCTCAAGGTTGGACCTGCGTGAGAAGTAATTTGTCGGGGGATGGCAGTGTCAATGATTGCCGGGGGCAAGGTATCGCAGGCTAAGTAAGGCCATATCGTCGGCGGGGTCGGCCCCTGCGGAGTAGGTGTGGATACGGCCGAGAATTCTCTGAGTGATCGCCAAAGCCGATTCCTCCGGCGGTCCCTCGGCTTCCAGCAGCAGACGCTCTGTCGAGAAGGCCTGCTCCTGTAGGTTCAGCGCGTCGGTGATGCCGTCCGTGTAGAGCAGCAGGGAGTCCCCAGGGGTTAGCTGAAGCTTCATCGGCGAATAGCGAGCCTCAGGGAACACCCCCAGAATCAGTCCCGGGGGAAGCTCCAGCCAGGCCGGCGCTTCTCCCCGTCTGCGCAGAAGCGGGGGATTGTGACCGGCATTGGTGTAGCAGAACACGCCGGTTTGCAGGTCGAGAACCCCGCAAAAGACCGTAGCGAACATCAGGGCATCGTTTTCCTGGCAGAGTTCGAGGTTGACCCGCTGAAGCAGCTCGGTCGGTTCCATCTCTTTTGCCGCGATCCCTTTCAACAGCGTTTTGGTCACCGCCATGAACAGCGCGGCAGCAATCCCCTTGTCCGATACGTCTCCTATCGCAACGAAGAGCCGGTCCTCTCCCAGCAGGAAAAAATCGTAAAAGTCCCCTCCGACCTCCCGGGCGGGCTCCAGAGCTGCGTACAGGTCGATCTCCTCCCGTTGAGGGAAGGGGGGGAAGGACCGGGGCAAAAAGCTCATCTGGATGGTACGGGCGATACGCAGCTCGCTCTCAATGCGTTCCTTCGCGGCCGTTGTCCGCTCCAGATCCCCTATATACTCCTTTAGGGCTTTTTTCATCTCGTCGACACTGCGGGTCAAAACACCGATCTCGTCGTTGGCGGTGATGGCGGGAAGCTCGACCTCAAGGTTGCCTTGGGCGACCTGGCGTACGCTTTCGGTCAGGGCACGAAGCGGGCGGGAGATCCGTTCGGAGATCAGAATGATCACCAGGCTGAGCAGCGTCAGGCCGGCGGCACCGATCCCCAGCGTGTATCTGGAAAGGATGTTGACTCCGGTGAATATCTCCTCCTCGGGGATCACCACGACCATCGACCAACCGAGGGCCGCCAGCGGGACGTGATAGAGCCATACCGGCTTCTCGTCGAGAAAGCGCTCGAGGGCCACGAAGCCCTCCCTGGCGGCGAGGATGTCTCGCACGGCCCGTTCCAGATCGGTGTTTCCCGGCGCCAGGGCAGGGAGTTGCTGAAGGTGGTCCAAGCTGGTGTATCGTCCTAGCCGGGTGAGAAAAGCACCCTGTTTCGAAACCAGAAAGGCATAGCTCCCCTTGACCGGCTGCACCTTCTGCATCACCCGGTTCAGCCATTCCAGGGAAATGTCGGCCGTCACCACGGCCATAAATGTGCGCTCACCTTCCCGGGTGCGAAAGACCGGGACGGAATAGCTGGCCATCAGGATGTCTCCCCCGCCTATGTCGTAATAAGGCTCGGTCCAGAGCGGCTCCCCGCGGTCGCGGGGAAGGCGGTACCAGTCCATGGTGAAATAGTCGAATTCCTCCCCGCCGAGCCACTTGAAGCGCAGCGTCCCCTCCTTGAGCATGAAGTAGGGCGCAAAATAACGCTTCTTCGGATCAAAGGCGTATGGAGCGTAGGCCACCGTGGAGCCGAAGACCTCGGGGCTGCTCAGGACAAACCCCTCGATCAGGTTCAGCAGCTTTTCTTCTCTGAAGGGTCTCCCCTTCAGCGCTTCGGCCAGCGCCAACGGCACCTTCTGGGCACCGCTCAGAACCGATTCGATGTGGTCGGCGGCGACCCGGGTGAGAACCGCCGTGTTCTTCCGCAACTCTTCCAGCGCCCTGGCCCGTGAGGCGTAATAGTTGTAACCGAGCGCGGCAAGAAAAATCAGGGCCGTGCCTGAGAGGATGAAACCGGCCAGACGCAGGGCAAAGCGGCGGGGAGCTTTCCCGGTGGTCGGGTCCGTGGCGGATGGGCCCCTGTCGGCACGGCTCATGGGCCATCCCCGTTTTTACGAAGAAAGCGCAGGGTCAGCACGTTCCGCTCTCCCTCCCGGCGGTAACGGAGACCATCGGCAAGACTGCGGAACAGGTGGATGCCCATCCCCCCGATTCTCTGCGAGGCAATGTCAGTGAGGGGGGCCACAGGAGGGGCCTCCAGTGGATTGAACGGGGGCCCTTCGTCAACGAGGCGGATTTCAAGGCCCCGTGGCATCGGGTTGCAGCACAGCTCCAACTCCCCCCCACGCCCCCCGTAGGCGTGATCGATGATGTTGACGACCGCCTCCTCCAGAGCCAATTCGAGACGCCTGGCCTGTGCCTCGTCCAGGCCGGCGCGCAGGGCGTGTCCTTCCACGAAAACCCGAAGGGGTTCCAGGCTCTCAAGGCTGGCCGGAAGGCGAATGCACAGCCGGCTCATGCCGTCAGTTTCTCTCTGGCCTCTTGGGTGGTAGCACAAAGGGGAAAGATACTGTCCACCCCCGTGAGCCGGATAACATCTGCAACCAACTCCCGTGCCCCGACAAAGGCGAGTTTTCTTTGCTTCTTGTCCAGGCGCTTGGCGATGACCAGGACGCTGCGAAGCCCCGCACTCGAGAGGTACTCCACATCCTTCAGATTCACGATCAGGTGCTTCGGCTCACCAGCGATTGCCTCATCAAGTGCTTTTTCAAGTTCAGGGGCAATAAGACTGTTGATTTTCCCTTCCAGCGACACTTGGCGAACGTCGAAAAAGTCCTCAACGACCACATTCATTTCCGTCCTCCCTGGTCACGGGTGTTCGAGGTGGCCAGCCGGTCCGGACACCGGGTTTACTCCGATGATCACGACGAAGACCGGCCAACCTGTGTTGCGATCAACTTCAGTATAACGAACAGGGAGCTGGGGGCAAAAAAATTCTCGGCCGGCCACCGACAGCCGGTTGCCCGGAATGAATCTTGGGATAAAATTGCCGCCAACGGACTTCTCGGCCGGTCAGAAGCCTGTCCGGGTGCATAAACTTCACTCCAACGCACTTCTTCGTCGTGAGGGAGATTCAGTGCGCGGCGGAGAGACTGAGGCCTTAAGGAGCATTGCCGATGCAGAATAATCCGCTTGATCTTGTCCCCGTCTGGGGCGTGTTCGTCACGACTGTTGCGCTCGTCCTCGCCTTTGTTGAAATCGGTTTCCTGCTGGGCATGGCGAAAAGACGGCGGAAGGAGGATGTAAAGGAGGCTGCGGTCGGCTCGATGGTGGGGGCCACCCTCGGTCTGCTCGCCTTCATGCTGGGGTTCACCTTCAGCATGGCGTCAGCGCGCCACGACACCCGGCGCTCCCTGGTGCTTGCGGAGGCCAACGCGCTGCAGACGGCTTATATCCGCGCTGAGTTGCTGCCGCAGCCCCAACGCTCGGAAATCCGCTCGCTCTTGCCCGAATACGTGGAGACAAGGTTGGCATGGGCCGATCAACGGGATGTAGGCAAGGCAATCGCAAGGTCGGAGGAGATCCAGCAGCAGCTCTGGTCCAGGGCCGTTGCCCTCGGGGAGAGAAATCCCGGCTCGGTAGTAGTCGGTCTCTTCATCGAGACGCTGAACGAGGTGTTCGATCTGCACGCAAAACGTGTGCGGGCGGGCCTCTGGAGCCGCATTCCCGCAGTCATCCTCTTTGTCCTCTTCTTCGTGACCTTCCTCGCCATGATCTCCATGGGGTACCTCGCCGGCCTCGCCGGCAAGCGCGCCGGCCTCGTATCCATTGCCCTCGGCCTCGCATTCTCTGCCGTTCTGCTCCTGATCATCGACCTCGACCGCCCTCTGGAAGGGTTCCTCAAAGTCAGTCAGCAACCCTTGAGGGAAATCCGGCAGAAAATGCCAGTTTTTCCTTGAGTGCAATTTTGCGTGACGTCTCACTGCATTTCACCGGACGCCGGAGGCAGTGGGCGCCAGGCCATGGACCGGCCGGTATGTGCCCACAGGCGCACTACGGCCGCTGCCGGAGATTCGCCGCCACCAGGCGTGGGCGGAAGGTGAACACGTTGGGATCGCTCGGGTCGACTGTGACATGGACCCAGTGGTGGTAGGGTGAACCGAACGTCTCGACGCGCGTGAAGTTTTCGAGGGCCGGCGTGACCGCGACGCCCGGCACCGGCCGCGGGCTCAACGGCTTGTCCACCCTGAAAAAGTGGCTGTCGCCGTGGACCAGCACAACCGGCTTGCCGAAGGAGATGGTCTCCTTCTGCAGTTCCCGGCGGAGGTCGGCATAGCCGCTTGGATTTTTTGCCGTGTCAGGAAACGGCGGGAATTCAGGAAACACGTTGGCCTGTTGCAGGATCACGATGGCGCGGCTGTTGCTGACCTTGGCGTGCTCGAATCCCTGCCGCAACCAGGCGAGGTTGGCCTGGTTGCGCTCGCTATATTCCACGTCGGCTTCGAGCGAGCGCCCCAGCCCGTTGTTGCTGCCTGGGACGTGCAACGTCAGAAACGTCACGCGGCCGAGGTCCCAGCGCACGTTCTCCCGGTACTTGGCCAGCACAGGATCCGCACTTCGGCTCTGTCGCGTCAGCGCCAATGGGCGCTGGCCAAGAGTGTGATCGCCGGCAAAAAACACCGACCGCAGCTTGGCGAGCCGCTCCAACGGATCGGCCCCCTGGACAGTCGGTTCGTGACAGTCTGTCCAGTCGTTATCGCCGGGGGTATACACCAACGGATGCGCCGAGGAGCGGAACTGCGCCAGACGCTTGGCCCACAGTTCGTCCGTGCAGGAAAATCGCGGCGAGGACAGATCACCGACGTGCACGACGAAGGCGAGTGAGGCGTCCCGGTTCAGATCGGCGAGGACATTGTCGACCCCGGGTTCCTCCTGCGGATAATAGCCCAGATCGCCGGTGATGGCGAACGTGAAGCCTGCAGCCGGACTTGCCGGAACCTGACTGCGTGCCGGCGCGGGCGTGGCAAGCAGGGACCCCAGGAGCACGGCCATAACGGCGATGGCGACTGCGGGGAACGGACGCATGCGGAAGACGGGAGGCTGCATATTATTCATTTGGCGTCTCATGTTCTTCGTGGCTCGGGCTGCTTTCATTTAGGGATCAGCTTGCCGGCGCCCGACGACGGTTCGGCGGCTCTCCCGAGCCCGGGGTGCAACTACCCGCTGGCGCGCAGCCTCGCCAGGTTCCGCCAGAAAAGCTCGAGGCTTTCCGTCCCGCCGAATAACGTGGTGAAGATGGTCGAGTCGGCCAGCAGGACATCGCCGCCGCGACTGCCTTGGGGCGGCATCCAGAGGAAAGAATTGAATTCCCGATTTCCTGCTGCCGTGAACGGGTGCGGCCGGGCCGGATCGATCGGCTGCGTGGACAGAACATGAATGGACGCCGTGTCCTCGGTGGTTAGCGCGTAATGGGGCAGGTGCAGATGGAAGTTGAACGTGGTCACCCCGTTCAGCATGCCGAGCCTGTCCAGGTCCCGGTTGATCGTCAGAGGCGCAATCTCCCTGGTACCCTCGACTACGGCGGGCCGGAGCCCGAACTGATTCAGCACGGGCACGCCGAGCCCGTCCATCAGGGAGCGCGTGTACTGGCCGAAGCGCTGCTGGCGCGGCACCAGCCGATCACCGTGATGGCGATATTCCATCTGCCGCTGGGCCACGTCGGCGGTGGCGCCGACATCGTGGTGCGGCGCCAGGAGCAGGCAGGTCCCTTCCCGCTTGAGCCACTCCCGGATGGCGTCGATTTCGCCCTTCTCGGCTTCCTGCTCGGAGGGAATGTGGTCCAGGCCGAAGACCATCAGCGTGTCGGTGTCCGCCAGGACCCTCTCGTCGATGGGAAGCCTGTACCCCGCCTGGTCAATGCGCTGATAGACGGCCACCGGATGGCCGGTGGTTTCGCCCACGATCTCCTGGAATGAGATGGTGGAGCGATGAAACAGCTCCAGGGTGCCGTCGATCCCCTGCAGGAAATTCTTCCTGTCCCATTCGGCTCCCTCGTAAAGCGGCCAGGCAACGCGGCGGACCTCGGTCATGGTCGAGAAGCGGTTATCCAGGTCGGTCAAGTCCCGGTTGGCTTCCCAGGGGTAGCTCCACGCCCAGTAGATGCTGAAACGCCGCTGCCCTCGTGTGTACGGCCGCGGGATGTGGTTCTGGTTATACGTCCGCCCAAGGTGCTTCATTGCGCTCATCTGGTCGTCCTTTCGTTTTGCTGTCCGGCAAGGAAGCGAAGTGCCCTGATGCCTGGAAGGAAGAAGTAGGCCCCTCCCCTTACGGTAGTGAAGGCCGGCAGGCCGGTGATCGTTTTCCTGATCGGACGTTTCGGAATCTTGTACTCCAGCGTGCCGTCCTGGCTGCCGATGATCGGGTCCCGTTCGTTGCCGAGTTCGTGGAAGTTCCGGTCGTTCGCCCAGACGTTCTGCGCGAACTCGAACTGGCGGATCAGGCTGGCGCAGATGATAAAGGCCGCGATGCCGCGCTCCACGCCATCATCCGGAACGTTCTCCGGCAGGGGCGGGCCATAGGTGGCGCCGCGGCGGATCATCCGCCGCCGGTTCACATTCGCCGCCGTGTCCCTGGGGTTCATGCGGCGCATGTGCGAGCCGAGCGGCACGGCATAGCCAAAGGGGTCCATTTCCTTGTAGTTGAAATCATTGTTGCGCTGCGGATCGGCGCCCAGCTCCGGATCGTCTTTGTCGGGCGCCAGGACGAGCGGTGCGCCGCTGCGCCAGCGCCCCATGAGTTTCGCTGCCACCAGCTCCTGTTCTTCGGGAGTCTGGCCGTGCTGGCGCAGGAAGTCGCGAAACGCGCCCACGTGCTCCTGCAGGCGGCGATAGGCCATGAAACTGCCGTTGCGGGAGAGGGTTTCAGGTTGCGGCAGATTGGCGGGCGGTTCGGCTTCGTCCGGATAGCCGAGGATGAATTCCCCCGCCTTCAGCGGCGCGCCGGTGCCTGGCGTCGGCTCCTCTCCGCTCCCTTCGATGACCGGCTGCGACATGCGGTCGCGGTAGCCGAAGTGGTCGTGCGCCGAATCAAACGGCGGGGTCGCCAGCAGGTCCAGCGCCGAGAGCAGTTTCACCCCTTCGCACCTCTCGACCAGCCTCTCATGCTCCCTGCGGCACCGCTCCCGTTCCGCGTCGTCGCGGGCAAAGAGAATGACGATGGCGTGGAGGCCGGGATCGGCCAGACCTCCCACCCAGTGGTCGGGGTGATTGGCGCCGGTGTCGCCCAGAATTTCCGCGCGGGCCGCCATCCCCTGCTTGAACTCCTCCGGAAACGTGGCCAGCGAGGCCTCGTCGACACCCAGTGCGCGCAGGCCGCTCCAGGTGAAGGCCACGGTCACCCAGCGCCTGTCCTTCTCGACCGAGCCGCGCACCTCGGCGGACGATTGCACCGTTCCCAGGATTTCGGCCAGCCAGGCGCGCGCCCCCGCGATGCTTCGGAAGGTAAGGAATTCGTAACGCCCGGTGAGGGCGGGGACTCGAGTCAGCAGGATGTGCTGAATGTCTTCGAACTCAAGCATGGTACGTCCTCCGGCGGGTCACTGCATCTGATCGAGCATGTCCGAAAAGGCCGCCTTCAGCTTCAGCGCCTTCTTGATTTCGTCGGCGCTCACATAGGGATACTCCCCGTATTCCAGGAAGCTCGGGCACTGGTGCTCGCGGACGAACTTGACGAAGGCCGCCGGGTTCGTCTTCCAGTCCTCGGGGAAGCCCTCCAGGTTTTCGAAGACGGTATTGATGCCGTACTGCGAGAAGAGGGCCACCGCATCCTCGGTGTACTTGTCGAAATCGGTGTCGAAGATCCCCTGGTACATGAAGTAGGTTTCCATGCCGATGTCGAAGAGCACCCAGCGCAGGTAGTGCAGTTTGAGCACGGCCAGGGCATCGGGCAGCTCGGCAATGGTTTTTTCGATGGTCTTGCCGTGCTCGCGGATGGTCTCCTCCCTCCCGGGCTTGATCTTGGCGATGATCGTGAAGCCGTAGCACGCGGGGGTCTTCGGAAAAATCGGGCCGTACCGACCCTCCTCGAGCTTGATGAATCCTTCCTTCGGGATGGCCATGGCCGCCGGCTTTTTCCAATCGTTCTTCACGGCAGTTCTCCTTTTCTCCTATAGGTGTTTGGCCGCGGGTCCTGCATTCGGGAAAAGATTGAAGATGCTCCACAAGCTCATCATTGACCGACAGTAGTAACCGCTCCTGTAACGGGTACATTCATGCCGGCTTTTTGTCCGGCAATGAGTTGCGAAACGAACGTCAGGACATGCATCGAACGGTCTCCGCTGCAGCTGTTGTCGGGGCCGGTTGCCGGGTCTGCCGGAATATAGTATTCGGCTCCCTCGTAATCTACCGTAACAACCGAAGCATCGGCAGTGCCGTTTGATTTGTTAACTACAAACAAAGGGACATGCGGTCTTGATTCGCAGATCTCTATCATGGGCACGTAACCTTTTTCCACCTCGGCGCGCAATATCTCACCCAGGTAATACAGCACCCCTTCCGGTGACCTGAAAAATATCCGGTATCCCTGTTTATCGTTGTTGTCTGGCAGATCGTTCCTTGTTGTATCTGCTACGCTGAAGGTGCCGGCTTCCGGTGTGCTATCCGCCCCACAAGTGTAAAAATAGTCGGTTTTTGTCGAACTTAACTGATACCATTCGCCGTTTCCCTCTGCCACCCGCTTGAGGGCAAGTCCGGCTTTATGGACCTCAATCAGCCGTTGCAGGTCCGCCATGTCTTTCGCCGCCAACCTGGGCCCGATCGGCTCATCCCTCTCCCGGCCCACAAACTTGCATTTTAGCAATTCCCGGAGCTTGGCCTGAAACGCTTCAAATTTTTCCCTGCTTTCGGGATCATTTTCGAAGGTAGCCACGATGGTATCGTTCTTGTACATTTCCAGGCGTTCGACCAGAAGATGCAGTAGCATCTCTTTCGGCCAGCCCAGCTTGTCCAGGTAATAGTAAACCGTATCAATGGACACGGGGGTCATGATGCCGGACGTAAATTCCTTGGTATCCCAAACGACCAGATCGAAGGATGGGTTGGTGGAATAGCGTACGCTCGGAGCAATGGAATATGCGCCATCCAGCCCGGCCCCTATTTTCCCGAAAGGAATGGTAATGTCTCCCGTCTGAAAACTGTACGACAAGCTTCCTCGCAACAGGTTGAAGCCGGTGAAGTACATTGGGTGACGCTTGCTTGCCCGCACAACGTTGAGCAGGAGCATCTCGTTCTGCACTTTTTCGACAACCAGATTATAGTCGGTCGTCGTGCTTGCTACCCTTTCCTTCGGAAGCATCGCGCACCCTGCCAAACAAATTGCCATACCTGCTACGAAGATTGCACACAGGCTAAGCTTCCCAGTTGGTTTCATAAATCCCGCCTCCCGCTTCCCGAAACTACCGAGACATCACTCATGGCTCTGGGGCTGATTTCCCTGCAGGCGGTATACTACCCCCGTTTTGGTCGTCCCGAGGGAGATGCGGTCCTTGACATTGTGCTGGAGCGAGACAAAGAACTGCTCACAGCGCCTCTTCGCTTTGTCGTGGAATTCATCTCCTCGCTTGAACTTGCTCTGGAACGAGAACTCTCCGATGAGCGGCAGGTGCTCGCCCCGCGTACGCCACAGTGCAACATTCGCCTTGGCCGTGATCCCCTTGCCGAAGTCAAGCACGCCGAGATCCTGAAGCACCTCCTCGACGAACTGACGACTCACCAGTTCAACTCTTTCGTTATCGGACCTTTTCAGGGCCGCCAACGCCGGGAAGACGCGAGAGAGCGTTGCCATGGAGGTGCGATCCCCCTCATGCAGTTGACTCACACCGAACTCGACATTGTGGGAGAACAGCAGGCGGAACCCGCCGACACCATCGCGCAGCGGCAGGGCCTCAGCCTTGAACTTGATCCGGTACTTGCCGGCAATGTTCGGCCTGACGTCCAGCTCCGCAGCCTTCTGCATGTCCGGATGCCGGAACTTGAAAACTATTTCCGGTTCACCTACGGGAAAACCGTCTTCGAAGGCAATGCGCCGGCGCAGGATGAATGAATTGTTGTAAAGCAGGCAGTCCGGGGTGTCGGCAAAAACGATCTCCTTGATCCGCGGTCTCTGGCCCTCCCCGGCATCACGGGAAAACTCGATGCCCAGCTCTTCAGCCGTGCGCAGCACGGCATCGCCGAACTCATGGAAGCTCGCGACGGAGATGAAGCGGTCGGGCTTCAGGATGATCTTGCACTGGAGGTATTGAACTTCATCAAGGGGATGGCCGTCGCTGTAGGTCCCCTGCTGAAGTTCGGGAATCCTTCTGGTCCGGGCATTCTTTTTCCCCATCGTCGTTCCTCCGATTCATCACGTTGAAAAACCCCGGTTCCGCTCCGGCGGCCGGCGTCTGTTGATGTAAATTTAACTGATCCGGCAAAAGGCGCAATATGAGCTCCCTCGATAGTTGCTGCTGCCCCGAAAAGTTGCGCATCATATGTCAGTGGCGACGGTTATCAAAGCTGCTGGCGCGGGCAATAAGGCGCGCTTTGCCCAGGATGTTCAAGGCATGCCCTCGTTCTTTTCGCCGGGAGGTTCCGCAGGCGGTTCGTGCCAGCGCTCAGGAGGCACCACTGCTGGCGGCTCGCGGTCGAACGCATAGCGCGGAGTCATGATCTGCACGCCATACGCGTTGAAAGCGTCCTGGATGTTCTGGTGCAGGTCGGAATAGATTCGCGTCATCCCGTGGGGGGAGTCGGTATAGGCGTTCAGTTCGTAACGCACATAAACTTCGTCGAGAGCAGTTTGCCGAACAAAAGGCGGTGGGGCGGGCAGCAGCCCCGGCGTGCGTCCGGCAGCCTGCAGCAAAAGCGCATGGACCTGGCGCCAGGGGATGTTGTAGCCGATGGTCACGGCTGTATGAAGAACAAGGCCGCGTTGTTTTGCCAAGGTGCTGTAGTTGATCACGTGGCTGTTGTAGATCATTGAATTGGGTACGACAATCTCTTCGTTCTTCGAACTTCTCAGGTGCGTAACGAGCAGCCTCATTTCGGTCACTTCGCCGCGAAAATCGCCGATCATGACCCGGTCCCCCACTTTGAATGCCCGCCGGTAGGTCATTGTCAGCCCGGCCAGGATATTGGAAATGATCGAAGAAGAGCCGAGAGAGAGGATGACCCCCAGGAAGATGGAAATGCCCTGGAAGGCGGGTGAGGAAGACCCTGGGATATAGGGAAAGGCCACTACCACCATGAATGCAAAGAGCAGGGCGCTGGCGATCTTGAAGGTCGGCCTGGCCCATTCGGGATAAAAACCCGAGAAGGTTATGGCTCCGTTTTCCAGCCCCTCAAAAAACAGGCGCATCAGCTTGAACAGGTAGTTGGCGACAAAAACCAGGGCGGCAAGGAAGATCAGGTTCGGTACGTGGTGCAAAATTCCTCTCCCCATGGCTGCAAGAGGGGCCAGCAGGAAATCGCGCAGTTCGTTGGAGAACGGGCGGGTCCATGGGAAGAAACCCAGCACAAGGTTGACCGCCACATAGAACAGCAGCAGGATGGTCAGGAACCGGGCGGCCCGCACTGCACCCGTAAGGAGCGCCTTGATCTGCTCGGTATTAACGATGACGAAGGACTGGATTTTGATGGAAGCTATCCTGTCCGCAAGCTGTGCCGCGTCGACCTTCTCTTGCAGACGGCGGAAGAGGGTCCGAATCAGGAGCAAGCTCACTAGAAGAACAAGCATTGCGATTACGCTCCAGAGAATCCCGAGATAGATTTCCCTGAGAGTGCGTTCCTGACGGTAGCGTTCGACGGCTTCGCCAATCTTGCCGACATGGATTTTTGCCAGGAGTTGCCGGTCTACTCCCTCTGGGAGGGCATCCGCGTCGACAACTGACATGATGACTCTGTTGCCGGCAACGATGTCAGTCGAAAGATCTGACTCGACCGCCGTGATGTCGTCGGGCCTGACAGATTGGTCCTGGGCCGCTTTTTCTATCAAACTGCCGATCCGCTTCGCCCGCTCATCCGCAGGATAAGCCTCCACGCCTCGCACATGAAAGAGAACGATTCCATCAATCGAGACCGGAAATGTATGGAAGAGCGATTCCTGGACCGATGCGGGTCTGTCTTGCGGTTGCTCGGGACATCCTGACCGGGGGTAAGCCAGCACGCCCGCTACAATTAGGACGATCAAGAGATAACCACGCGTCATAGAGCCTCCCTGTGCACCAGCCGAAATTGACCTTCTTCCAGATATGATCCAAATCGGTATTGAGCCTGTCCGACTTCCGCCCGTACTAGATACTGAATCAACAATTCATATTTCTCCGGCGAAGGATCAATTGGGTGCCAACGATGGGTCAATATTCAAATACAGATCAAAGCCGCTATGCAGGAGGCGATTTCAGTCCCAAAACTTTATCCCCAAAAAGGGCCTCCGCAAACTGGAGACCTGGACCGCAGTTCGGGGGACACCTCACTTCATTCCCCTTCCCTTACATCCCCGCCACCCCTCTTCAACAAAAAAGGCCCGCCAAAAGCGGGTTTTTCCCATCTAGGCCGATTTCCGTTTGCGGCTGGCCCTGACCCGCGGGTTGAAGTCGAGGCAGAGCTGCAGCCAGTACTGCAGATCAGCGTCTTCGTCGATCCCTTCCGGCTCGACGAAGACGAACCCCTTCATCGGCCGGCCGGTAAAATCCATCTCCCGCGCCCCCGGGCGGGTCAGGGCCTGCTCGTAGAGCGCCGGATCGATGCGGGCCATCAGGGTCTCGCCGACGATCCCTGCGCACATCTTGTCGTGGACCATGAAGCAGAGCCCGCCCATCATCTTCTTCTCTGCCGCCGTCACGTGCAGCTCGGCAAAGCCCTGGCGGATGCGGTCGGCCAGATGTTCATCGTACGCCATCAGCCTTGAACCTCCCCCGGAACATCTCGAATTTTTCCATTTCCTCCTCCTGTCGCGACCACCGCTCCAGCTCCTCCCAGTCAACCTGCTGCTCCAGAGCCACCCAGACCGCCTGCTGAAGGCACTGCCGGTCATTCCAGTGATAGAACGCAGCCAGGCGATCCTTGATGCAATCGGTCGGCGACAGCAGCCGAAGGGTTCCGGTCTTCAGGTGAAGCTCCTCTACCTCTGCGACCGGTTCGCTCCCGACTGCCAGTGGCCCAGAGGGGAACTCAAGAAAAAACTGGGTGTCCGGGTGGACGAAATACCTGTTCTTCTCGGTGAAGCCAATCTCCGCAAGAGCCCCCTTGAGTTTCCGTCGCGTGGCATGCAGTCGAGCGATGAAATCCAGGTCCATAGAACTGTACGGGCCTGAAGCGTAGATGGCCACACAACCACCACCGCTGAGGACGACATGAATGCCCCTGCTCGCAAGGTGGGAGCAGACATAGGCCGCCAACTCGCCCAGGCGCATCTGAGGGATAGTCTTCATAATGGCTTCCCTCC
>DASPGW010000071.1 GCA_035620395.1 Desulfuromonadales bacterium
ACCACGAACTGATGAAAGTTGCCGGCCAGCAGGCCGGTCGCCCCGACGGTGGCGAAGATGCCGGTGGCCAGGGCGCCGAAAGCACCGCCGACGCCGTGCACGCCGAAGGCGTCGAGGGAGTCGTCGTAGCCGAGTTTGTGCTTGAGCATCACGCCGCCGTAACAGACGGCGCCGGCCAGCAGCCCCATGACCAGGGCCGAAGCCGGAGTGACGAAACCGGCGGCGGGGGTGATGACAACCAGACCGGCGACAACGCCGGAGGCGGCGCCGAGGGCGCTCGGTTTGCCGGCCTTGAGCCATTCGACCAACATCCAGGAGAGGGCTCCGGCGGCGGCCGCGGTCTGCGTGGTGGTGAAGGCCAGCGCGGCGCTGCCCCCCGCAGAAAGGGCACTGCCGGCGTTGAAGCCGAACCAGCCAAACCAGAGCAGGCCGGCCCCGAGCAGAGTCATCGGCAGGTTGTGCGGGGCCATGCGTTCATGCGGATAGCCCTTGCGCTTGCCGAGAAAAACCGCCAGCACCAGCGCCGAGATACCGGAAGAGAGGTGGACAACGGTGCCGCCGGCGAAGTCGAGAGCCCCCATCTTCAGCAGCCAGCCTCCCTCGCCCCATACCCAGTGGGCGAGCGGGTCGTAAACCAGGGTTGCCCAAAGGAAAATAAAGACACAGTAGGTCGAAAACTTCATCCGCTCGGCGACGGCACCGGCGATCAGTGCCGGGGTGATGATGGCGAACATCCCCTGGAACATGACGAAGACGTAGGTAGGGATGGTGCCGGTGAGGGTGTCGGGGGTGATGCCGCCAAGGAAGATATTTTGCAGACCGCCGATGAAAGTGCCGGCGCCGCCGAAAGCGAGGCTGTAGCCGAAGGCGACCCACTGCACGCCGATGATGGCCATGGCGGCAAAGATGTGCATACTGGTGGAAAGGACGTTCTTGGCGCGGACCATGCCGCCGTAAAAGAGGGCGAGGCCGGGGAGCATGAGCAGGACCAGGGCCGAAGAGACGAGCATCCAGGCGGTGTTGCCGGCATCGGGGCCTTCGGCGAAGGCCAGCGCCGGCAGAAGCAGCATGGCGCAGAGGGTGGGCAAGGTGCGGCGACAGAGGGCTGCGTACATCTTTGTACCTCCATTGTATGGTCAGCGTTGGCCTATCGAACGCTGTCGGTCTGCCCACGGGATTGAGCAAGGCCTGTGCCATACAGTATAAACCCTGTAAATGTCGATGGTTGTGCGATTAAACTAAGGATTTTCCGGAAGGGGATGTGCAAAAAACGGGCAGGAATGCTTGAAGGAGAGGCGTGAGGCGCTGGACTTCGGATATGGATCAGGGATCGGGAGGGCTCAGCCTGGCCCCCGATCCCTGATCCAATGTCCCTTTGTTAAACGAACTCCACCCAGCCGTGCGGGTCGGGGAGGCGGCCGTACTGGATTCCGGTCAGGGTCTCGTAGAGCTTGAGGGTCAGCTTGCCCGCACTTCCCCCACCCAGGGTCACAGTGCGGTCGCGGAAGGTGAACTGGCCGACGGGAGAGACGACAGCGGCGGTGCCGGTGCCGAAGGCCTCCACGAGGCGGCCGTTGGCGGCGCCGTCCAGAATCTCGTCGACGGTCAAAGCCCGCTCCTCGATCTCCAGACCCATCTCTTTCACCAGGGCCAGAATGGAACGGCGGGTGATACCGTCAAGGATCGTCCCCTTCAGCGGTGAGGTGACGACTTTGCCGTCATAGAGGAAGCAGATATTCATGCTGCCAACCTCTTCGACGTATTTGCGGTGCACCGCATCGAGCCAGAGAACCTGGTCGAACCCCTTCTGCGCCGCCGCCCGCGAAGCGAAAAGGCTGGCAGCATAGTTGCCGCCGGTCTTGGCTTCGCCTGTGCCGCCCGGGGCGACGCGGACGTACTCATCGGAGATCCAGATCTTGACCGGGTTCACGCCCCCCTTGTAGTAGGCACCCACCGGTGAGAGGATGATGTAGCAGAGGTATTTGTCTGCGGGCTTGACGCCGAGAACCGCCTCGGTGGCGATCATGGTCGGCCGGATGTAGAGGCTGGTCCCCTCGCTGCGCGGCACCCAGTCCGCTTCGAGCCGCACCAACTCCTTGAGCGCTTTGAGGAAAAAGGCCTCGTCGACCTCGGGCATGCACATGCGCCGGGCGCTGCGGTTGAAGCGCTTGATGTTCTCCTCGGGACGGAAGAGGGCGATGCGGCCGTCCTGACGGCGAAAGGCCTTGAGCCCTTCGAATATCTCCTGGGAGTAGTGCAGAACGAGGGCCGCCGGATCGAGAGAAAAGGGGCCGTACGGCTCAATACGGGCAGAATGCCAACCCTTGCCGGCATCGTATTCCATGACGAACATTCGGTCGGTGAACTGCTTGCCGAAAACCAGCTTGGACTCGTCCTCGATGCGGGGCTTGCGGGTGCTCAGGGGCAGAATCTGGATCTCCATGGTCAGAACCGTCTCCGATCAGCGAAATAGGCGTAGCCGCAGGCGATTATTTACCACAGAAGCGCCGCTACGGGCAAGCGGTTTCGCGGTCCTGAGCAGATGGGAGAGGAGGGATTATTCCTCCGGGAGGCGGGGAGGTCGGACGAAGGGAGCCTGGCCGTAAAGCAGCCTGTCGCGGTTGTCCCGTTCTTCCTGCTCGCGAAAGCGCTTGAGCATGCGGTCGTATTCGGCCTTGTCGGCCACGTCCTTCAGGCGGTAGCCCATGTCGCGCAGTTTCCAGAGGTCTTCCATGGCCTTCCTCCTAATGAGGGTTCACGAGCCTTGTGACACCACGGTAGCCATGCTAACACCCCCTTCGACATAGTCAAGGTATTTTTTACTATAAATGTGATAACGCTGTTCTGAACTCGAATTCCGCAAAGTCCAGCAGGGCCGAGGAGCCACACCAATGGGCGGCGCGAACGCGGCGGGTCGTTTTATTGCCGCATACCCCGCGACGTGCTAAAAAAACAGCTTCCTTATTTTCTGCCGTACTACCGACAGGGGGTGAATGCAAATGACTTTCGACGAACTGGATCGGGCCCGGCGGCTCTTCGGCCTACACGAAAGGGCCACCCTGAGGGAGATCAAGAACCGCCACCGGGCCCTGGCCAAGCGCTTCCATCCCGACCAGGGCGAAAACGGCGATGCCGAACAAATGCGCCAGGTCAACGCCGCCTACCGTCTGCTGATCGATTACTGCACCGGTTACCGCTTCAGCTTCGCACGCGACGAATTTTTCGAGCAGAACCCCGAGGAGCGCCTGCGCGAACAGTTCGCGCAGGATGGGATCTGGCGGGGATAAGAACGGTTGTCGTTAATCAGGAACTGCCAGAGGCGGGAGAACGCATCAGGGGCCGTCACGATCTAGCGGCAATCAGCTGATCAGTTCGAAGATTTCTTTTTCGTCGTTAAAGTTGTAGATCTCACTGGTCTCGATGATGTAGTACCAGCCGTAGATATTGAGCTTCCCCTCCTCATAGCGGCTGCGGATGTAGGGGTAGGTGAGCAGGTTACGCATCTGTACCAGGATGTTCACCTGCTCGGTGAGCCATTCCCGCTCCTCTGGAGAGTCCCCCTGCATCAGCCGGTCGACCCGCCCTTTCACCTCTTTCGACACCGCCAGCCACTTGCGCACGTGGGGCATGTGCGCCAACTGCTCCGCGGACATGTTCATTGCGGCACAGCCGCCGCAATTGGAGTGCCCGCAGACGACGATGCTGTCGACCTTCAACTCCTGCACCGCGTACTCGACGGCCGAGGTGGTAGCGACGTACTCCTCGGTGATGCGATAGGGGGGAACAATGTTGGCGACATTGCGGATGATAAAAAGTTCGCCAGGGTGGGTCTGGGTGATGAGGTTCGGTACCACCCGCGAGTCTGAGCAGCCGATAAAGAGGGTGTGCGGCCGCTGGCTGCGGCCGAGTTCCTTGAACAGCTCGCGGTGGCTTTGAAAATCCTCCTCCCTGAAATTCATGTAGCCTTTGAACAACCGGTTCATCAATGAGGCCCCTTCGACTTTAGTTATATTAAAATTATGGCCTGCAATGAATAGCGTAAAAATCTTCAACTTTCAAGACAAAGCAGGCATTGCGAAGCGGTACGTCCATTTATTATTTTTCATTTTAAATAAAGCTGCAACTTTCATTCACCGCAAGAAATCCACGGGAAACCGAATCGTCTTTGAGGGGGGAGACGTGACGAGCCGGATTTTGCGACAATCCATTCAGCGGGAGAGACCAAGAAAGGCGAGGGTCGACTCCAGAGTGCGATTCACCACCTGCTCCCAGACAATGCCGGCCTGCCGCACAGCGTTCAGGGCGGCGGCGAACTCTCCGACCCCCTGGGCGATGTGGGCATCGCTGCCCAACGTCACCGAAGTGCCGAAGCGGGCACAGAGGCGGGCGATCGCCAGACAGTTCCCTTCACTCCCCTTGCGGCTCAGAGCAAAGGAGGAGTTGTTGATCTCCAGGGCCGTGCCGGTCTCCGCCGCCTTGCGAGTCACCGCCTCGTAATCGAGGGGAAACACGGGGTTGCCCGGATGGGCAACGACCTTGACCCGCGAATGCTCCAGTACCGACAGCAGCGCCCGGGTGTTCGCCTCCTTCCCCCGACCGTTGAAGCCGCAGTCCTCGTGGAAGCCGACCATGACCAGGTCGAGACTGTCCAGAATCTCGTCGGCGAGGTCAAGCTTGCCCTCCTCAAGAATGTTGGCCTCGACACCGCGCAGGATCCGCACCCCGTGCAGGCTTTCGGGGACAAAGCGCAGGGCGGCGAAATGGTAGGGGTGGGGACCGCCGGGCAACGCCGGACCGTGGTCGGTCATGCCAACCAGGCGCAACCCCTTGCCGGCGGCTTCCCGGGCGATTTCGTCGAGGGTGCTGTAGGCGTGGCCCGAGGCCAGGGTGTGGACATGCAGGTCGGCTTCGGGGTTGGCAAGACAGGTCATGACACTCCTGGTTCTGCTGCAGGTTACAAATCCATCGCCTGCATGGCGACGCCTCATATTAGCACACCCCCCCCCGCCCCTTGCAAACAGGAAGAATCTCGACAGAAAGTCCTTGAGGGTACGGCGCACTCCGTGATATATTTCCGCTCTTACACAGAATAGCCCCCATGGAAGCCCCCACCATGAATCATGACAAAATACTCTCCCGGATCAGCCGCCCTTCCCGTTACCTCGGCGGCGAACTGGGGAGCATAAAAAAAGCCCCGGCAGGGGTGGACGTCTCCGTCGCCCTGGCCTTCCCCGACGTCTACGAGGTGGGGATGAGCCATCTTGGCCTGGGCATCCTCTATCACATACTCAACGGTCTCGACTGGGCGGCCGCCGAGCGAGTCTATGCCCCCTGGCCCGATTTCGAGGAACACCTGCGCGCCACGCGGACCGAACTCGCCTCGCTGGAGACGGAACGACCGCTGCGGCGCTTCGACGTCGTCGGCTTCACCCTGCAGTACGAACTTTCCTACACCAACGTCCTCAACATGCTCGATCTGGCCGGCATCCCCCGCCGCCGGGAGCAGCGGGGCGAGAACGACCCGCTGGTGGTCGTCGGTGGCCCCTGTGCCTTCAACCCCGAGGTCCTTGCCGACTTCATCGACTGTGCGGTGATCGGCGACGGCGAGGAGGCGGTGGTCGAGCTTTGCGCGGCGGTGCGCGCGGCCAAGATGGCGGGCGAAAGTCGCGCCGCCCTGCTCGATCGCCTCAGCACCATCGAGGGGATCTATGTCCCGTCGCTGTTCGCAGTAGACTACCGGCAGGACGGAACCATCGCGGCGATCGCCCCCCAACGGCAGGGATATGCGAAGGTGCGCCGGCGATTCCTGGCCGACCTCGAGAGGGCTGACTACCCGACTTCACCCATTGTCCCCTTCATGAACACCGTGCACGACCGGGTGGCGGTGGAGATTGCCCGCGGTTGCACCCGCGGCTGCCGCTTCTGCCAGGCGGGCTACATCTACCGTCCCGTACGGGAGCGATCCCCGCAGCGCCTCGCCGAAATCATCGACCGTTCGCTGGCCCGCTCCGGCTACGAAGAGGTATCGCTACTCTCCCTCTCCACCGGCGACTACGCCTGCATCGAGCCGCTGCTCAAGGGACTGATGGAGCGCTACGCCGAGGAGAAGGTTGCCATCTCCTTTCCCAGCCTGCGGGTCGGCTCGCTGACCCCCGAGCTGATGGAAGAGATCAAAAAAGTGCGCAAGACCGGCTTCACCCTCGCCCCCGAGGCGGGAACCGACCGGCTGCGCCAGGTGATCAACAAGGGGATCACCGAGGAAGACCTGCTGGCGACCACACGCGCCGCCTTTACCCTCGGCTGGCGGCTGGTCAAGCTCTACTTCATGATGGGGCTGCCTACCGAGACGGAGGCGGACCTCTCGGCCATCGTCGAACTGGCCGCGCAAGTCAAACGCACCGGCAAGGGGACGCAAGGGGGGGCCGACGTCAATGTCGCCGTCTCCACCTTCGTGCCCAAGCCGCACACCCCCTTCCAGTGGGAGCCGCAGCTCGGCATCGAGGAGACTCTGCGCCGGCAGCGCCTGCTGCGCGAGGGGCTGCGGGTGCGAAAACTGCGCCTGAAGTGGCATGAGGCGGAGCTCTCCTTTCTCGAGGGAGTTTTCGCCCGCGGCGACCGGCGTCTGGGCGCGGTGCTGGAAAAGGCGGTCGACCTCGGCTGCCGCTTCGACGGCTGGCGCGACCACTTCGATTTCGACCGTTGGCAGCAGGCCTTCGCCGCCGTCGGCCTCGATCCGGCCTGGTACCTGCGGGCGCGGGCCGAGGATGAAATCCTCCCCTGGGATCACATCGACTGCGGCAGCCCGAAGGAGTTTTTCCTCCGGGAGCGCCGCCTGGCGCTGACCGGCACTTATACCCCCGACTGTCGCAGCGGGGCGTGCAGCGGCTGCGGGGTCTGCGATTTCGAAGAGCTGCGGATGCGCCTGACGATGCACGGCGAACTCGCCCTGCCGGTGCAGCCGCCGGCCGAACCGCCTGGGGACGAGGCGCGCTACAAGGTGCGCCTGCAGCTGCGCAAGGACGGCAAGGCCCGCTTCGTCAGCCACCTGGAATTCATGACCGTTGTGCACCGGGCGGCACGCCGGGGCGGCATCCCGGTCCGCTTCTCCGGCGGCTTCCACCCGCAGCCACGCATCTCCTTTCCCGATGCCCTGCCGCTGGGGGTAGAGAGCGACGCCGAGATCCTCGATTTCGAGCTCTACCGTCCCTGGAGCGCCCGTGAGGTGGTCGAGGCGCTCAACGCCCAACTGCCCGAAGGTTTTCGCGTCCTCGAGGCAGCGGCGCTGCACTGGCAAACCCCGGCCCCCTCTGTTAGCATTAAGGAGGTCGTCTACCGGGTCGAGCTGCCGGACGGCGCTCCGGCCGATCTCGCCGGGCGGCTGGCGGCGTTTCTCGCCGCCAGCGAAGTGCCGGTGACGCGGGAGAAGGGGATAAAATCGGTGGAACTGGATCTGCGCCGGGATGTTCACGACCTGGAACTTGCCGATGGCGCCATCTGGCTGACCGTCGCCAAGGGGAGTCCGGTCCGGCTGGCGGCCCACCTGTTGGGACTTTCGCAGGAAGCGGCCCGGGAACTGCGCATCCGCAAGACGGCCGTGGTACTCGGTTAAAACCCTCCGCCGACGGGAAGGGTGCCCGGACCGGTCCGATTGGTCCGAACCGTCTGATGGGCCATCCTTTCCGAGGGCAAGTGGTATTACTCAACTACTTACACTTTCAGATATATAAATTCAGATTTCCGGAGGTGACATGACCAAGGAACTGGTCATCAACACCACCTCCCACGAAACCCGGGTGGCGCTGCTGGAGAACGGCCATATCGCCGAACTCTACATCGAACGCAGCCGGGAGCGGGGGATAGTGGGCAACATCTACAAGGGGAAGGTGATCCGCGTGCTCCCCGGCATGCAGGCCGCCTTTGTCGACATCGGCCTGGAGAAGGCGGCGTTTCTCTACGTCGCCGATGTGCTCGACGAAATGGAGGCGGTGGAGCAGTTCGTCGAGGGGAACAGCCAGCACGCCAAGCCGGCGGAGGGGACGCCGGATGAGCATCCACCCCTGCCGCCGATCGAGGACCTGCTGCAGGAGGGGCAGGAAATCCTGGTACAGGTGGCCAAGGAACCGATCGGCACCAAGGGTGCCCGCATCACCTCGCACATCTCGCTGCCGGGACGGCACCTGGTCTACATGCCGACGGTCGATCACATCGGCATCTCCCGGCGCATCGAGCACGACGAGGAGAAGGACCGGCTGCGGCAGATCGTCGAGCAGATCCGCCCCCCCGGGACCGGGTTCATCGTCCGCACCGCCGCCGAGGGGAAAAGCGAGGAGGACCTGCACGCCGACATGGAGTTTCTTGTCGGGCTCTGGCAGGACATCGCCCGCCGCCGGGAAAACCGGCGGGCGCCCCTCCTGATCCATTCGGACCTCGACGTGACCAGCAAAGTGCTGCGCGACATCCTCACCGAGGACGTCGACCGCATCGTCGTCGACACCCAGGAGGAGTACGACAAGATCGTCCGCTTCATCGGCACCTTCATGCCGCGGCTCAAGTACGTCATTGAACTCTACGAGGACGACGAGCCGATCTTCGACGCCTTCGGCCTCGAGGTGGAGATCGCCCGGGCGCTGGGGCGCAAGGTCTGGTTGAAGAGCGGCGGCTACATCATCATCGAGCAGACCGAGGCGCTGACCGCCATCGACGTCAACACCGGCCGCTTCGTCGGCAAGCACAACCTCGAGGACACCATCCTCAAAACCAATCTGGAGGCGGTCAAGGAGATCGCCTTCCAGCTGCGCCTGCGCAACATCGGCGGGCTGATCATCATCGACTTCATCGACATGGAGAAGGAGCTGCACCGGGAAAAGGTCCATTCGGCCCTCGAGGAGACGCTCAAGAACGACAAGGCGAAGACCAACATCCTCAAGATCTCCGAACTCGGCCTGGTGGAGATGACCCGCAAGCGGGTGCGCGAGAGCATCGGCCGCACCCTCTGCGAGCCCTGCCCCTATTGCGAGGGGAAGGGCTACGTCAAGAGCCGCATCACGGTAGCCTACGAGATCTTCCGCGAACTGCGCCGGGAGATTCGCGACCTGCCCGGCTATCGCCTGACCCTGCTGGTCCATCCCGATATCGCCTCCCTGCTTTACGACGAGGAGCGTCAGGGGGTCGAGGAGATCGAGCGGCGCTTCGAAAAGCAGATCGCCATTACCGCCCGCCAGGGCTTCCACATCGAGCAGTTTGAAATCATGGTGGGGTGAAATTTCCCCTTGACAGCACGGCCTGAGGGCGAATATAGTGCCCCGTTACCGGTAACAGAAGATCAATTGAGAGCGAGGTGAATTTTTGATGTATGCGGTGATCAAGACCGGAGGAAAACAGTACAAAGTTTCCGAAGGAGACCTGTTGAAGGTCGAGAAAATCGACGGCGCGGTGGGTGATTCCATCGAGTTGAACGAGGTCCTCATGGTCGGTGGCGAAGAGGTAAAAATCGGAACACCCCTTCTCCCGGGTGCGAAAGTCAAGGCGCGGATCGTCGAGCAGGACAAGGACAAGAAAGTCCTCGTCTTTCACTCCAAGCGGCGCAAGGGCTATCGCAAGGCCTACGGACACCGTCAGCCCATCACTCGCCTGAAGATTACAGGCATCGAGGCTTAAGGAGGTTTTTCCATGGCACACAAAAAAGGCGTCGGCAGTTCCCGTAACGGCCGCGACAGCGCAGGCAAACGCCTGGGCGTGAAGCGTTTCGGCGGCGAAAACGTGACCGCCGGTTCGATTCTGGTCCGCCAGCGTGGAACGACCTTCCACCCCGGCAACAACGTCGGCTGCGGCAAGGACTACACTCTCTTCGCCCTGGTCGACGGCGTGGTCAAGTTCGAGCGCAAGGACAAGACCCGGCAGAAGATCAGCGTTTACCCGGCCTGATCCGTTCCGGCGGCACAGCCGAAAAAATGGAAGCCCGAGGTTCGCGCTGCGGACTTCGGGCTTTTTTAGTATTTCAACTTTTTCGCTACCGAGACACAGAGAAAGAAAATTCCTTTCCTTGGTTTTTCTCTGTGTTTCTGTGTCTCTGTGGCTAGACTGTCTTGTATGCAATTTGTCGATGAAGTAAAAATCCATGTCAAGGCCGGCGATGGCGGCCGCGGCTGCGTCTCTTTCCGCCGCGAAAAGTTCGTCCCGATGGGTGGCCCCGACGGCGGCGACGGCGGCGATGGCGGCGACGTCTGGTTCCGCGTCGACAGAGAATTGGGAACCCTGCTCGATTTTCGCTACAAGGTCCATTACAAGGCCGAGAGCGGCGGTCACGGCATGGGGAAGAAGATGCATGGCAAGGGAGGAGAAGATCTGATCGTCCGCGTTCCTCCGGGGACGCTGATCCACGATGCCGAAACAGGCGAGTTGCTGGCAGACCTGACCGAACCGGACCAGCAGGTGCTCCTGCTCAAGGGGGGGATGGGAGGGCGTGGCAACGCCCGCTTCGTCAGCAGCACCAACCGGGCGCCCCGGCATGCCCAGCCCGGCACGCCGGGCGAGGAGAGGAGTCTGCACCTGGAGTTGAAGCTGCTGGCCGACGTCGGCCTGGTAGGCATGCCCAATGCCGGCAAGTCGACCCTGATTTCCGCCGTTTCCGCCGCCCGCCCGAAGATCGCCGACTATCCCTTCACCACCCTGGTCCCCAACCTGGGAGTGGTCCGCTACGGAGGCTACAAGACCTTCGTCATGGCCGACATCCCCGGCCTGATCAAGGGAGCCAGCGAGGGGCACGGTCTGGGAACCCGTTTTCTCAAGCACGTTGAACGGACCGATCTTTTCCTGCATCTGGTCGACCTTTCTGACCTGCAAAGCGGTGACCCCCTGGAAAATTTTGAGATGATCAACCGCGAACTGCAGCGGCACAAACCGGAATTACTGAACAAGACCCAACTGGTGGTCCTGAGCAAGATGGATATTACCGAGGTCCGCGCGCGCATGGCCGAGGTTGCCCCCTACTTCTCTTCCCGCGGCTACCGGGTGTTCCCGATTTCCGCCGTTACCGGCGAAGGCGTCAAGGAACTGGTGACGGCGGTCAGTGGCGAACTGGAGCGTATGCGGCAGGTGAAAGAAGCCGCCGAAGAGGGGTCCGGCACGCCTTGACAGGCGCCCTTGCCGGGGCTAAGATTACGACCGGTTTTTTCATGAAAATCCTGCACTTCCAATGAGAGCTTTCGGGCATGCGCAAAACCCTTCTGTCCTACGTCAAGCGGGTGGTCATCAAGGTCGGCAGCGGTGTCATCTCCGGCAACGACGGACTCGACGCTACCATGATCGAAGCGATAGCCCACAGCGTCAACGAGCTGCGCCAGCGAGGACTGGAGGTCGTACTTGTCTCCTCCGGGGCGGTTGCCGCCGGCAAGGGCGATTTGGGGATCGTCGGCCGGCCCCGCACCATTCCCCTCAAACAGGCTGCGGCCGCCATCGGTCAGAGCCGCCTGATGCGCACCTACAAAGAGTCCTTCCGGGCCTACGGACGGACAGTGGCGCAGGTGCTGTTGACCCGCGACGATCTGGCCAACCGGCGGCGCTACCTCAATGCCCGCAACACCCTGATGACCCTGCTCGAGTTCGGCGTCATCCCGGTCATCAACGAAAACGACACGGTGGTGGTCGACGAGATCCGCTTCGGCGACAACGACAACCTCTCGGCCATGGTGACGAATCTGGTCGAAGCAAACCTCCTGGTGATCCTCTCCGACGTCGACGGGCTCTACGACAGCGACCCCAAGAACAATCCGCAGGCGAAACTGCTTCCCGTGGTGGAGCGCATTACCGAGGAGATCGAGGCGATGGCCGGCGGCGCCGTCACACAGCTCGGTACCGGCGGCATGGCCACCAAGATCAAGGCGGCCAAACGGGCTTCGCTCTACGGCGTGGGGACGCTCATCGTCAACGGCCGTATCCCGGATGTCATCCAGCGGGTCTTTGCCGGCGAGGAACTGGGCACCTATTTTCTCCCCGCCCGCGACCGCCTGGCGGCCCGCAAACACTGGATCGCTTTCACCAAGAAGCCGAGGGGCAAGCTTTTCCTCGATGACGGCGCCCGGAAGGCGCTGATGGAAGGAGGCAAGAGCCTGCTGCCTTCGGGCATCCAGGGGGTGGAGGGCGGTTTCGACCGGGGGGACGCGGTGCGCCTGTGCGACATGCACGGAGATGAATTCGCCAAGGGGGTCATCAATTACGCCCTGCCAGAACTGCTGCGCATCATGGGGAAGAAGTCGTCCGAGATCGAGGCGGTCCTCGGGTATAAATACGGGGACGAGGTCATCCATCGCGACAATCTGGTGCTGAAAAAGCAACTGGGGTCCGAAAGGTCGGACCGCTCGGACCCGTCGGACTAGTCAGACCAGTCGGAGGAACATCATGAACATCCGGAATGAGATGCTGAATCTTGCCCGCGAGGCCAGACGGGCTTCCAAAATCATGGCCAAAC
>DASPGW010000072.1 GCA_035620395.1 Desulfuromonadales bacterium
CTATGCCGCCGTCGATCTGGCCATCCATCAGTTCGTCGAAGTCTCCACCCTGCGCGACGAGGTGGCCAGTCTCAAGGAAACCCTGGAATCGCGCAAGATGGTCGAGAAGGCCAAAGGGGCGCTGATGAAGAAGGGACTCTCGGAGCCCGAGGCCTACCGCAAGATGCAGAAGATCGCCATGGACAAGCGCAAGAGTTTGAAGGAAGTGGCTGAAGCGATCTTATTGATGGAATAGACGAAAGGCCCGAGGCCCGAGGCAAAAGGCAAGAAAAAACCGGAATCTTGTTTTTTTTTGCATTTCCCTTTTGCCTCGGGCCTCGTGCCTCGAGCCTGCCCCATGATGAACCTCTGCAACCTCCCCCCCTGGGCGATCGCCTCCCGGCATTTCAACCGGCATCCGCAGCCGCTCGAAATCCAGGGGGTGCGCCGCGCCAACCGCCTCCTGTTCGAGCGGCTCGACGGCCTCGCCTCGCCCGACGCCCGCGGCGCCCAGTTTCACGACTACATGGACGTCACCTTCCAGCTTCACCAGTGGGAGCGGGAGACCTCGGCCAGGGGGCGCAAGAGCCTGAAGAACAGCTACCTGCGCTTTCTGCGCGGCTGGATGTTCGAGTCCAACTCCCTGGAGGGGGCGGTGCTCAAGGGGTGGGTGGAGAGCCGCCTCGGCCTGCCGCCGACCTTCCACCGCGTCCCGATCGAGGATATCCATTCCGAGGCGTATTTCCGCTACACCATCGACCGCATGCAGGGCTCGGCCCGCACCAGCGCCATCAACGCCCAGCTCGACCTGCTCTACGAGTTCGTCCAGTATGAGCTGTGCCGCCGGCATCCGCAGACCTCGCACCTCAAGCTCTGGCGCGGCATCCACGACTTCGCCGAGCACCGCATCCTCGAAGAGCAGGGGAAGGGCCGCTGCCTGCTGCGCCTGAACAATCTCAACTCCTTCACCACCGATTTCGAACGGGCCTGGGAGTTCGGCAGCCGGGTGATCGAAGCCGAAGTCCCCCTGCCGAAGATCTTCTTCCGCGGCGACCTGCTCCCCTCCTCGCTGCTCAAGGGGGAAGGAGAGGTGCTGGTGATCGGCGGCGAGTTCGAGGTCAAGGTGCTGACGGGCGGCTAGAAGCCGAGGCCCAAGGCCCGAGGCCCGAGTCTCGGGTTCAATCTTGTGAGAAGAGATGAAAACACCCCCTGTCGAAACGAACGAGGTCATGCGTCGGGCCCAGGCCGCCTTCCTTGGCCTGGCCGTCGGCGACGCCCTGGGGGCGACCACCGAGTTCATGATGCCGGGGGAGATACGGGCGAAGTACGGGGTGCATCGCAAAATCCGCGGCGGCGGCTGGCTGCACCTCAGGGCCGGGCAGGTGACCGATGACACCGAGATGTCGCTCTGCATCGCCCGCGCCCTGACGGCAGCCGGGGGGTGGGACCTGGACGGAATCGCCCGGCAGTTTGCCGCCTGGCTGAAGGGAAATCCGCGGGATGTCGGCGCCACCTGCCGGCGGGGCATCCGCGACTTCATGGTCAAGGGCCAACTGGAAACCCCATACAACGACTGGGATGCCGGCAACGGTGCCGTCATGCGCATGGCCCCGGTCGCCCTCTTCAGCCTCGGCGACGAGGCGCTGCTCGCCCGCTGCGCCGTCGCCCAGGCGCGCCTCACCCATCATCACCCCCTCTCCGACGCCGCCTGCGTCACCGTCGGCCGCCTGGTCCAGCAGGCCGTGCTCGGCGCCGATCGCTTCGCCCTGCACGCCCTCACCCGCGAACTGGTCGCCGCCCACCCCAATTTCCGCTTCAACAACTACAAGGGGAACGCGACGGCCTACGTAGTCGACACCCTGCAGACCGTTTTCCACTACCTCTTCACCACGGGCGCCTTCGAAGAGTGCCTGGTCGGCGTGGTCAACCAGGGAGGCGATGCGGACACCACCGGCGCCATTGCCGGGATGATCGCCGGCGCCTTCTACGGCCTGCAGGCCATCCCGAAGGGGTGGCTGATGAAGCTCGACCCACAGGTGCGCCAGGAGGCGGAAGCGCTGGCGCTGCGACTGGTGCGCCTGTCGCCGTGCTGCAGGGAGGGAGCTGCCGCGTCCGGCAGTTGACAGAAGGGGCAAAGGACGGGACAATTCAGGCGGCGATTGCCTTCAGTCGGATACAGGGAGATGCCATGGATTTTGCCGCCTGCCGCCAGCAGTTTCCGATCACCCGGGAGTTCACCTTTCTCAACCATGCCGCCGTCGCCGCCCCCCCGCAGCCGGTGGTCGAGGCCGTCGCCGGCTTCCTGGCCGAATGTGCCGCCCGGGGCGGGCTCGACTATGGCCGCTGGCAGGTCCGCCTGGCCTGGGTGCGCGAGCGGGCGGCCGAGCTGATCGGCGCCGCCGCCGAGGAGATCGCCTTCCTGCCCAACACCTCGGCCGGTCTGGCGACGGTGGCCGAGGGGCTGAACTGGCGCCCGGGGGAGTCGGCGCTGGTCGCTGTCCCCGATTTCCCGGCCAACATCTACCCCTGGCAGCATCTGGAGCGCCGGGGGGTGGCCGTCCGTTTCATCGAACGGGACGCCGGCGGCCGCCTCGGTCCCGAGGCGGTGGCGAAAGCGCTGGTCCCGGGCGCCCGGCTGCTGGCGGTCAGCTCGGTCGATTACGTCACCGGCTTTGCCGCCGACCTGCCGGCCCTCGGGGAATTCTGCCGCCGGCAGGGGCTGCTGCTCTGCGTCGACGCGATCCAGAGCCTGGGAGTGCTCCCGCTGGATGTCAAGGCGTGCGGAATTCATCTGCTGGCGGCCGGCGGGCACAAGTGGCTGCTTGGGCCGATGGGCTCGGGCCTGCTCTTCGTCGACCGCGATGTCGCCGACCGTTTTGAACCGCCGCTGGTGGGGTGGAAGAGCGTCGTCGACGAGGAGAACTTCGAGCTGCATTTCGACCTGAAACAGGACGCCGGCAAGTTCGAGCCGGGGACTCTGAACCTGCCGGGGATCTTCGGCCTCGGCGCCGCCCTGGAGTTGCTGCACGCCGTCGGCGCTGCCGATATCCGGCAGCGGGTGCTGGCGCTCACCGACCGTCTCGCCGAGGGACTGCGCCAGCGGGGTCTGGAGGTCGTCTCCCCCCGGGGCGAATCGGAGCGCTCGGGGATCCTCTCCTTCCGGCCGCCTGCGGATGCCATCCACTGCTTCCGGTTCTTTGCCGACCGGCGGGTCGCGGTCTCCCCGCGCGGGGGACTGATCCGGCTGTCGCCGCATTTCTGGAACGACGAGAGCGATCTGGAGGCTTTTTTTACCGCCCTGGATGCGTTTGGGACGACCTCGAAAAAGGATTGATGACTATTGTCTGTCTGACTGGAACAGTGATTGCACCCCCGGACGACAGCATATTCACCGCTCTTCAGCCCTTCCAGGGGGAGAGACGATCCACCAGCCGCCGCCCGTTTTTCACTGCTGCCCCGGACAGTCTACTGCTCCCGGCGCGGATGGGTGCGGCGACTGGGGACGTAATCCCCCGCGGCGATGCGCTCGACTTCATCTTCGGCATGAATGTAGACAAGTCCCACATTGAGAACGCCGGCCACGGCGGCGATCGCCTCCACCACCCTTTCCATCCGCTGACTCGTTTCACAATCCAGAACGGCGACCAGGTTTCCCATCCCGTCCTCCCCGTGCAGTTCCACTTCCGGCATGTTCCCCAGAGGCGCTAGAATTTCCGGGCGCATTGCGGTATCGATCTGTATGACAAAGCCGCCTATGGGCATAACCATCCTCTTTCTGCGCTGGCCGAAGCCGGGGCGCGTCTTGCCTGCCGCGCCCCGGCGGGCGGTTACATTTTCACGATGAACGGCTTCAGCGCCTTCGGCCCGGAGACGCGCCGGATGCGGCAAGCGCTGATTTTGAACTCCGGCTCCTTCGAGCCCGGATCGAAGGCGTCCATCGTCACCTTGTTGATCATCCGCTCCTCGTCCATGTCGTGCCAGTAGACGAAGACCATCCCCGCCATCGGCCCCTCGATGACCTTGGCCGGGAAAGTCGTCTTGCCGCGCCGCGACTCGACTTCCACCATGTCGTTGGGGGCGATTCCCAGACGGGCGGCGTCCTTCGGGTTGATTTCGATGTAAGCGTAGGGGTTCGCCCGCATCAGGGCCGGGATACGCCCGGTCATGCTGGTGGTGTGCCAGTGGTCGACGATGCGCCCGTTGGAGAGGTAGACCGGGTACTCCTGGTCCGGCTCCTCCGCCGCGCCGACGTACTTGCGCTGCCAGATGTAGAGCTTGCGGTCGGCGTGCGCCGGACCGTAGAAGATGAAGGGCTTGTCGCTCCCCTTCGCCTCTTCGTCGGCCAGCGGGTCGAGACCGCGGACGAACTTCCTGACCGTGCCGCCGGTGCGGGCGTAGGCCTCCGTCGCCGCCGGCCACTGCACGCCGTCGGGCATCTGCCGCAGCACCTGATAGGTCGCGCCGCGCAGGTCGTTGTCGCGCCCCTTGGTCAGCTTCTGCGTGTACTCGTTCCAGATCGCCTCGGGCAGGGCGACGTCGGGCTCCAGCCCGGCAAAGGGCTCGACGGTTCTGGCGATCACCGGATCGCCAAGTTCCTTCGCCAGGCGCAGGGCCCACTCGCGGACGATCCAGACCTCCGGCTTGGCCTGGCCGGGAGCGTCGACCGCCTTCGGGGTGAGCTGGGAGCGGCGCTCGGTGCAGCCGTAGACGCCGGTCTTTTCGAAATGGAAAGCGGTGGGCAGGATCAGGTTGGCCAGTTCGGTGGTGCGGGTGGGAAAGATGTCGGTGCAGAGGACGAAGACATCCTCCCGCCGCAGCCCCTGGCGGTAGAGGTCGGCGTTGGGCAGGCTCTGCGCCGGGCTGGTGCAGTTGATCCAGATCGCCTTCACCTTCCCCTCGTTGACCGCCTGGAACATCGCCATGGTATGCAGCCCGGGCGCCGAAGGAATGCGGCCGCGGGGGATGCCCCAGGCGTCCTCCACCTGGTTGCGCGCCGGTTCCACTTCCACCGGCCGATGGCCCGGCAGAACATGGCAGAGGCCGCCCGCCTCGCGCACGCCGCCGCAGGCATTCGGCTGCCCGGTGAGGGAGAAGCTGTCCGCCCCCGGCTTGCAGAGCTGGCCGGTGAGCAGGTGCAGATTGTGGATCAGGTTGTTGGCCCAGACCCCCTGCTGGCGCTGGTTGATCCCCATGCACCACAGGCTCATCGTCCCCGCCGACTCGGCAAACCAGCGGGCGGCGGTGCGGATCACCTCAGGGGTGATGTTGCCGCCGCAGATTGCCGCCGTTTTTTCCGGCGTGTACTCGTCGAGGGAGGCGCGGAAGGCGGCGAGATCGATAGTGTCCCCCTTGCCCGCCTTGAAGACGCAGTAATCGCGGATGAACGCTTCGTCGTGCAGCTTTTCCTCCAGGATCACCCAGGCCATGGCGTTGAGCAGGGCGAGATCGGTGCCGGGGCGGAACTGCAGGTGGAGGTCGGCCAGGCGCGAGGTGGGGGAGATGCGCGGGTCGGCATTGATCACCTTGACCGCCGGGTTCTCCTGCTTGCGCTTGAGGAGACGGCGAAAGACGACCGGATGCGCCTCGGCCATGTTGCTGCCGATGAGGAAGAAACACTCGGCCTTTTCGATATCGGCGTAGGAGCCGATCGGTTCGTCGGCGCCGAAAGAAGTCAGGTAGCCGCCGACGGCGCTGGCCATGCACAGCCGGGGATTCCCCTCCACGTTGTTGGTCTGCAGCCCGCCGCGCATGACTTTCTGGAAGAGGTAGGTCTCTTCGGTGAGGCACTGCCCCGAGCCGTAGTAGGCGACGGCATTGCTGCCGTGCGCCTTGACCGCCCCGGCGAATTCCCCGGCGGCGATATCGAGGGCCCGGTCCCAGGAGATCGCCTGGAACGGCTGGTCCTTTCTGGCCCGGTAAAGGGGTTGGGTGAGACGGTCGGGGTGGCCGATCAGCTGATAGAAGAGGGTCCCCTTCATGCACAGGTAGCCCAGGTTGGTGCGGGAATCGGCGATGCCGCGCAGGGCCACCGGCTTGCCTTTGTTCAGTCCGAGCTCGAGGCGGCAGCCGGTGCCGCAGAGCCGGCAGGTGCCGGCCACCCAGGTTTCCGCGTCCAGCCCCTGGGCCAGGTTGCCCAGGCCGAAAGGCAGATTGATCCCGACATAGGAAGCAGCGGCGAGCGCGGCGGTTCTCTTGATGAATTCCCGTCTGTCCATGCAGTTCCTCCCCTTAATTGCCGGCTTTGAAGGTATGGGCCGGATGACATTGCCAGCAGGTTTTCCCTGCCGCATGCTCCCACTGCCCCGAATGGCAGACGGCGCAGGCGTCGAGGGAAGGTTCGGCCCGCAGGCCCTCGAAGGTGCCGTGGCACTGGTAGCATTTGACGGTGGCGATGCCGTGTCCCGACTGGTACCACTGCTGGTAAACCTCCAGGGTCTTCTGCGCGTGGCAGTCCTGGCAGGCAATCAGCATCTCCTGCTCGGAAAGGGCGGGATGCCCCGACATTCGCGGGCTTTCCGCCGATCGCAGCGCGCAGGCGGTCAGGGCGGCAACCAGGAAGGCGAAAAACATGCTGTAGAGAATGATCCGTTTCACGTGGGTTCTCCTCCCCAAAATGGAAATGCGTCAAGGACGGGGCACGGTCGCGGCAAAATGTCGAAGGGGTTCACTTCCAGCCGGCCCTGCCCGCGGCAGGCGGACAGGGCCGGATTTTTCCCTTGTGGCTTCCAGGTCTTACGAGACTCAGTTATACGAGGTCTTGAACTGCATTCCTTCCCGGGATTTCGCGTCGTAAACGCCTTTGGCTTTCCCTTCCTCGATCCACTGCCCCCTGAGCCCGTTCAGGAAAACCTTCTTCTCTTCCACCAGCTTGCCGAATGGCAGGCCGACGATCGCCTGGGCTTTTTCCTTGGTGGAAAAGTCGGGGGCTTCATAGTTGGCCGCATTGTATTTGGCCAGAACGCTGCGCAACTTCAGGCGGGCATCCTGTCCTTTGTTGATGGCGCTCCCCAGGACCCGAAGGGTCTCTTCCGGGGCGTGGAAGAAGGAACCGTGGGAGGCGATGGAGAAATCCCAGCGCCACTGGGCGTGCCGGATGTCCTGCAGAACCGGCTTCATCTCTTCTGCCGTCGCTCCCAGCTCCCAGGCCTTGCCCGCTTCGAGGTGCGCCTTGGCGAGGACGCTCATGGCGGTGCGGGAGAGTTCGTTCTTGCGCTCGAGCTTTCTCTCGACGGTGGCGCGGAATTCCTTTTCGGTCCCCTGGTGGCAGTTCAGGCAGGTGTTGGCGATATTCTGCAGCGGGCTGCCGACCTGGTGGCTGGAATACTTGACACCCCCTTCACGGACGTAAGGCATGTGGCAGTCGGCGCAGGAAAGCCCCTGCTTGCCGTGGACGCCGGTGACGAACATTTCATAGCCGGGGTGTTGGGCCTTGAGCATCGGGGTCTTGCTGATCGCATGCTGCCAGTCGGAAAACTCCCGCTGGTCGTAGTACAACTCCATGGCTTCCGCGGAGAGGCCGTTGTCCCACGGCAAGGTGACGACGTTCGCCGTTTTCTTCTCGCCCTTGGCGTCCGTCCACTCGGTCTTCTTGAAGTAGTATTCGACATGGCACTGGGCGCAGACCAGCGACCGCATCTCCTGGTGGGAGGCGTCCGCGTACTTCAGGCTGCCTGCGGCATCGAGCCCCTGTTGCAGGTAGCCGCGGGTCGCGGTCAGCTTCATCGTCTTGTTGTCGTGGCAGTCGGCACAGCCGATGGTATTGGCGACTTCGCCGCCAAACCGGGCCCACTTGCCGGTATAATAATCGAGTTCTCCGTTCTTCTCGATCAGCCGCGGGACGTCGGGGGATTTGCAGGTCCAGCAGGCCGTGGGCATCGGACCGGACTGGGCATCGACCGGGCCGCCGGTGCGCAGGGAATTGATGTTGTCCTCAAGGGCGTAATAGTGCCCGCGCGGTGCGTTGTAATCCTTGGCGAAGCCGTATCCCGCCCACATGACCACCAGGGCCGGCTCCTCCTTCAGCACATCCTTGATTTCATCGCTCTTGCGGGTCTTCATGTAGGAGTCGTACTGCCGCTGGTAATACTTGCCCCACTCGGAACTTCTCGACTCGAATTTCTTGATGTCCGGCACGGCGTTGATGGCCTTCTGGTCCGCCTTGTTCTCCTTGATGGAGACGACAAGCAGCAGCAGCGGGACCATGATGACGACCGAGGCGATGGTGACGATCCATGATTTTTTCATGATTCAATTCTCCTTTGTTGGGTGTCCTATAATTCCTTGACGCCGATATTGTTCTGCGTCGCCAGCAGATTCCTTGTCGTACCGTGGGGCAGACCCCGGTGGCATTCCCAGCAGGGACGATCCAGCGTCATCCGGCCTTTTTCGTGATACAGTTCGGCGTTGGCCAGCATCTGCGAGACGAGTTCCTGGTGGCAGGAGATGCAGTTGGCCTGAATTCTTTTTGCCGCGTTCCCTTTGATCCTCAGGTTGTTGCCGTAGCTGCCAAGGGTCATGGCCAGGGAATGATTGTAGCCGTCCCTGCTTTTTGCGAGCATCTTCTCGAGGAAGTTGTCCCTCGGCAGGTGGCAGTCCACACAGGTGGCACTGTCCCGGTGGGAGCTGTGCTGCCATGTCGCATAATGGGTATTCATGGTGTGACAATTAATGCAGACCTTCGGATTACCCGACAGGTAGGTCAGCACCCTGGCCTCATGCCCAACGAAGGCGGCCAGCCCGACCGCCGCCACGACGCAACAGACAGCCACGAATTTCATTGCGTTCCCGGTTTTCATAAGCAGCCCTCTGGTTGATTTGGGTTGACAGGTATCCCGTTTTTGCTTTCACGCCCAGGCTTTACTGTGTTTGCTTAGCAACGCCTGTGCCACAGGAAAAAATTAGCAATTTCTGGATGTTATATGATTCTTGCAGTAGCGCCTGTTACCAGGCAGTAGCATTTGCAATATTTAATGTGTTACCATTAAGTAGCGTTTGTGTTTTCCGGCAGCATTTTCCTCGGACAAAGGTCCCTCCATCATGCAGTTAAGAACAAAATTCATCCTGCTCATCG
>DASPGW010000073.1 GCA_035620395.1 Desulfuromonadales bacterium
CCCCGGCGAAGGAGGGGAGAATACCCTTTGTCCCGCCTGCCGGCGTACGGTCATCGAAAGGCGTGGTTTTCGTCTGGGGACCGTCTCGGTACGGGATGGCCGGTGCGGTTTCTGCGGCGTTTCCCTCGACGGGATCTGGTGACGGAGAAGGGAGGAATTCTGATGGGCGGAAACCAGCCCGGGGCAAGGGAGGCAGTAGCCGATTCGTTCAACCTCTGTCTGCCGGAGTGGCTGAAAGACTTTGCCGCCGAGGCGGCCAGGGTCAGCTGTCCGGACGTCTCGGAACGCATGCGTCTGGCCATCGACCTGGCGCGGCGCAATGTCTCAGCAGGGACGGGGGGACCCTTCGGTGCCGCTGTCTTCGAGGCCGAGAAGGGACGCCTGCTTGCCGTCGGCGTCAATCTGGTCGTTGCCGCCCGCTGCTCCATCCTGCATGCCGAGGTGGTGGCGCTGATGCTCGCTCAGCAGCGACTCGGCAGCTTCGACCTCGGCGGCGAAAGTCTTCCTGCCTGTGAACTGGTCACCAGCGCCGAACCCTGCGCCATGTGCTTCGGTGCCCTGCTCTGGTCCGGTGTGCGGCGGTTGGTCTGCGCCGCCCGCGAGGAGGACGTGCGGGCCGTCGGTTTCGACGAGGGGCCAAAGCCTGACGACTGGCCCGGGGAGCTGCAGCGAAGGGGTATCACCGTGGTGCAGGACGTCTGCCGTGATGAGGCCGTGACTGTTCTGAAGGGCTACGCGCTTGGCGGCGGGCTGGTGTACAATCCCCGCCGGTCCGCTTGACGACCTCTGCAGGCGAGGCGCAGCTTCGATGCAAAAAAGGCCGGGGGCATGCTGACCCCGGCCTTTTTTGTGTTTTCACCCTGAAAATTCAGAAACTATAGGCGACGCTGGTCGCAACAAGGTGGACGTCGGCTTGGTATTCTCCGTTGGCGAAGCTGCGGGGGTTCACCCCGGCCGGGTCCAGCGGGTCTCCGATGGCGTTGTTCTTGGTCCGGTCCTCATGGTGTTCATAACCGTAGGCCAGCGACACGCTGAACCGGCCGAAGGTGAGGTCCGTGCCAAGCGTGAACAGATGCGCATCGCTGTCCGGGATCGAGGGATCGAAGGTGCGGTCCGGCACCGGATTTTCCGCGTAGAGGTAACCGGCCAACAGCGTCACCACGTCGTTCAACCGGTATTGGCCGCCGAGGTTGAAAGCCCAGGTGTCGTTCCAGTCCCGCGGCGTGATGTTCTCGGATTGCTGGAGAATCGGCCGGTCGAGTTTGATTTTCAGTTCGTCAAAGGAGGACCAGTCTTCCCATCGGGCGCCGGCCTCCAGGGTCAGCTTCTCGCTGGCGGCCCAGGCCAGGCCGAATGCCGCCTGGGCCGGCAGGCGGATATCGGCGTCGCCGCCGGTCTTCAGAAACAGTGGGCTGATTGCTGCAGCATCGGCCGGGACGTCGAAGCTGGCATCCCCGTCCACGTTGACGTCGACATGGCTCCGATAAGTCGCGCCGAAGTCGATGTTCTCGGAAACCTGCAGCACAAGGCCGAGGTTGTAGCCGACTCCCCAGCCATCCCCGCTGAATTTCTGGTTAGTGTCGGAGAGGGGCCCCAAACCGCCCGGCGGGTTGACGACGAAACCGATGGCGGTGCTGTTGACCTTGCGCTCCAGTTCCGCATCGAGATACAGGACGTCAAGGCCTGCGGCCACCGACAGTTGCGGAATCGGGCGCCAGGCTACAACCGGGTTGATGCTGGTGGTGAACAGATCGGACCTGGTGGCGATATAGCGCCCGTCCCAGTTTTCGTCCCATTCGGTGGAAAGCCCAAAGGGGAAGAAGACGCCAAGTCCGGTTGCCACCTGGTCGTTGACCTGATGGGTTAAATAAAAGGTACTGGGGAACCGGGCGTCTTCCTCACTCTTTTCGGTTCGCCCGGTCAGGGAACTCTTGAATTCACGGTCGAGGAAGAGAGCCGTCGTCCCGGCTTCTACCCGGGTGCCCGGGACTTGTGGCAGCAGGGCGGGGTTGAAGTAGAGAGAGGATGGGCCGGTCGGGTGGGCAACCACTGCATTCGCCTGGCCGAGGCCGGCGGCTCCCTGGGTGAAGACGCCGAACCCGGAGGCGTCCGCCCGAGAGGCGGTAAAAAGCAGTACGAGCAGTAACGGAGAAAGTTTTTTGGTGAAACCATTTTTCATCGCTCAGACCCTTCTCTGGATATATGGAATGACACCTGGTCGATATTCTTCGGAGGGAGGGGCTCCGCGGCTGCCGGTGATCAGACAAACAGCCCCCGTTCCCTTCAATCCTCGCGAGCGGGGCGAACTCCACGGCACAGGATGATCGGTGTGTAAGTGAAGCGGCGGGTATCGGTCAGAAAGCGATGGAAGTCTTCCCGTGCCGCGCTGTAGTCACCGCCGAACTCGGCAAAGTCGCATCCGGATCTCTGGGCCGCCACGTCCATTTTCCGCATCCAGTTGAAGGTGTCTTTTTCCTCCAGTGGGCCGTAGAAGAGGTGATGGGCTTCCACATGGGCCGCGATGTTCTGGTAACCCAGGTCGACCAGATGGGCGTAAAGCTTGCGCCCGGCATAGGGGTCGAAGTTGAAGTTGGCCTCAAGCGAGCGCAGCACGGCCTGAATGGTCTTTTCCAGCCGTTCGCTGTGGCCGTGATGGTTCAGGCTGTTGTGGTCAAGGTCGATCAGGCAGAGGATCCCCCCCGGTTTGAGGCGCCGCGTGGCGTTGCGCACGATGGAAAGCGGATCATCCCGGAAATACTCGAGTAAAAAGCGCATCCAGACCGCGTCGAATTGTTCTTGCGGTTCGAACGGGCCGCGCAAATCGTGGCGGACAAACCGGATTCCTTCCCGGCCGTAACGGCGCTGAGCTTCTTCCAGTCGGGACCCCGAGAAGTCGAGTCCGGTCACCGTGCCGGTATCACCCACCAGGTCCTTGAGGACCGACGTGGTTTTGCCCACGCCGCAGCCGGCATCGAGCACGTGCATTCCCTCCGAAATTCCGGCCCAGCGAGCCTGACGCATTACGTCATCCGGGAGGGTTTTAATGTCTAGGCGGTGGCACTCCTCGCCGTTTTCCATCAGATAAGAGCCTGGCATGTCGCTTGTTTTCCTTTTTTTCTGGGATTATTGAACCGTTAATTGAACTGCAAGGATCGGTTCGCGCGATGCAAACCAGTTTCAACGTAATGCCTCAAGGCTCTTTGGACGCCGCCTCCAACGTCCTTGAATTGCACCCCGAAACCCATCGGCAGACGTTCGGCCGGACGGGGGTCCCCGACGTTGACCCAAACCACCCGCCCTGCCAATTGCACCAGTTTGTCGTTGTGGGGCAGGGTGAAAGTCAGGGTTATTTCGGACTCCGGCGAGATGTTCACGTCCTCGGTGGTCACGAACAGGCCGTTCTGGCTTATGTCGACGCTGGATCCGGAAATGGTGCGCCGATCAACCTTGGCCGAAACCCGGGTGCGATACTCAAAACGCGGGAGCCTGCTGACTGGGCTGTTCCCAGGCTTGTCGTTGTTGTCCAGCGGGCATACAGTGTTTTTCTGCAAATAGCGTACGAAGGCTTCGACGATCCGGGGTTCGAAATGGCTGCCGGATTCGCCTCTCAGCGTCTGTAGCGCTTCTTCGGTGGACATCGGGTCGCGATAATGGCGCTTGGAGGTGATGGCCTCGTAAAAGTCCGCGACAGCCAGGATGCGTGCCCCCAGCGGAATATCATTGCCCTTCAGGGCGTTGGGATAGCCGGTGCCGTCCCACCGTTCGTGGTGTGAGCCGGTAATGGCCGGGATTTCCTTGTTGATTCCCTGGAACGGAACCTTCTCCAGGATTTCCCTGGTTTTGGCCGGGTGAGTGTTGATGATGGCCCGCTCGGAGTCCGTCAGTGGACCGTCCTTTTTCAGGATAGAGTCCGGCACGCCGATCTTGCCGTAATCGTGCAGGAGGGCCGCGGTGCGGATCATCTGGCAGTATTCTTCCGACATCCCCAGTTCCTTGGCGATACCGCCGGCATATTCGGTTACGACCTGTGAGTGGCCAGCAGTCAGAAAATCCCGGGCGTCGATCGAATCGGCCAGTATGCTGAGGGTGCTTTCGAAGGTCGCGGCCTGGGTTTCCAGGAGCTGCGCGTTGTAGATGCTGATGCCGATAACCGGAGCGATGCCCATGAGCAGGCTGACATCGCTCTGGACCAGTGGGCGCTTTGATTTTAGGTTGTCGACCGCGAGGACGCCGATCGCCTTCCCCTTGAGGATGATAGGGCAGCACAGAAAAGACCTGATGCCGAGGGCCTTGGTGAATTCGAGCGACTTGGCAGTCATCTGGTTCTGGATTTCCGCGATGTCGTTGATGAGGAAAGGTTTTTTCTGGTGAAAGGCGACGACGAAGGGACCACGCCCTTGTGGGTTGTCCAGGCGGAAAGAGGTCGTCCTGAGCAATTTCAGGTGGGTGTCCGTGTAGCCGAACGCCCCGCGTATAACGAGGCGTTGCGTCTTTTCATCAGCCAGCAGCACAAGACCGCGGTCGAAGTCTAGGCGGTTTTCCAGGATATGGATAACTGAATGAATGACCTCGTCGGTCGACAGTTTGCTGCTGATGGCCTGACCGATTTCCTGGGCCAGCAGGAGGTTCTTGTAGTTGGCGTTGATCTGCTCACTGAGCTGCTCGGTGGACCCCCAGAGATTGCTCATGGCCTGAATCACTTCGTTGCGCCGGACCCGTTCGGCTATCAGGCTGGCTGCCAGGACGATGCTTGCCCCGATCGGCAGGCTGTAAATCAGCGAGGCGACTCCCAGTCTGGCCAGTGCTGCGGCAATTGCCAGTCCGACCAGCAGGGCCGTCACGTTGCGGATGGTGCGCACGGTCATGGCAAAAGTTGGCTTCCATGAGACGTGATACCGGCACACCTCCCCCCCCTTGAACATGCACTCAGGGTGATCGATTTTCGGCAAGCCGAGGTTGAAAACCGTAACGATGGCTTCAAAAAAGCCGATCCGGTTTTCGCACTGGTACGGTTTCTCATTCACGCCGGGGCGGGTCTTGACAACAATTTCAACCCGGTTGTCTTTCAGATCATGCGCTGAATAGTCGCTCGACCTCACAAAGTTTTTGGTCGCTTTCCCAATGATTGCAAAAGCCTTGTGCGGTCCGAGCAGCCCCATGGTGTACTGGCGCATCACTCCGAGGGTGTTGGGTGCGGCCGCATAACGGCCGGCTTCCCGGGCAATGAATTCGTTGCCCGTCAACTGAACGGCCATTTCATGGAATCGGTCGACCTGGTCCTGGGTGAACCAGTGCCCCTGGTCGGCCACTTCATAGGGCTCCATCTCGGCGTAGGCCAGGATGTTCCCGGTGGGAACCTCCGGGTAGCGGGTCTTGATGAGCTTGAG
>DASPGW010000074.1 GCA_035620395.1 Desulfuromonadales bacterium
GATGATGATCTGATCACTGGAGGGAATCACGAAGTTGCTGGGGAATGCAAAGGTGAGCAGACCGCCTGCGTTGGCGAATGTATGCGGCACGGGAGTGCCGTTCCCCTCCCAATAGACCGCATGGCTCACGTAGGTGAGATCTGCACCCGTCTCGTTGAGATCGTCCCGGATGGTAATGCCGTGCAGGTCGTTGAGCGACCCGCTGTTGTTGATGACGACGCCGAAGGCCGGGTCATACAGGACCGGGATCGTGAGCCGGTAGGTGAAGGGAATTCCGATGGTGGCTGTCGTCTGGCCTGCGGGGTTCTGCTTATCAATTTTTTCTACGGGTATTAAAAGGTTTTGACAGCCCTCCTGGATCTTGGTGGACGACCCGTTGGTAAACCAGATTCGATGGCCAGCAACGTTGTTACACGACATGTTGCCGGTGTGCACAACATTGTCGAAAACAACCAGCCACCTTTCATCGTTACCGCCGGGCTGTGTATAAAAGCTGAAGTTGGTGCCCAGGACGTTGGGAGACGGGAAGTTCCTGATCGTGCAATTCGTGTCGATCTGGATCTGGTCAGGAGCTGAAACTGAATTACCGTCGATCACTCCGTTGTACGGGGCATCGGAGCAATTGACCGCCAGCGCCGCATCTACAGGCAACAACGACACAAGAGCGCCAAAGGCGGCGATAAGCAATTTGGTCCAAAGTTTCAACACGGCACCCTGCACCTGAATCATCAGTTGATAGAATAAAAAAAACGCCCAACTTCCGCCGAAGATGAGCGCTCCTGGAATTCCTCAACTGCCGGGTGCCAAGATGCTTGTCTCATCTCTTCGGCAACCCGGCTATCCGCCTTCGAATGAAGCTTCGGCGGACCCGTGGCTTTGCGTCACCAGATTTCTCTGGCTTTGCCCTTTCGGAGAACTTTTTTGTAACCCAAACGAAATCACCTGCGCAATCTACTTGAGCACAAAGTATTCCAGCGAAGCCAATGTTTTTGCGTTATTTCTTTACGTTATTGAAAATACAAGGAATATAAAAAAACAATTGAAATCAGGTGGCAACAATCACGAGACCGCTCAAAAAAAGCCCCGTAAGTCAATTGACGTTGTGATCTTCTCTATACATCCGGGGAGCGTCGGCCAATCATGCGTAAATTTTAACCTCGCCGTGATTCTTCACCCGTTTTTCCGAATCGCAGTCGGATATTGACCGGTCCAAGATGGAGTTTACAGGCCATTTGACAGGCCTGGAGTTCGGAGTTTGTCACCACCGCCAATTAGCAAACCAGACAGTCAACATTTGTCACGCCAGTCATTTGGCAGGGAAGGGTTTCAGTGATTGTCACTCGCAACCCGATTTGACCAAACATTTGCAAGGTTGGCAAAAAAGCGCAAAAAAAAGGACTTAACAATAAATTGTTAAGTCCTTTTTCGATATTTGGTGCCCGGGACGGGGGTCGAACCCGTACGGCCGTAAGCCGAGGGATTTTAAGTCCCTTGCGTCTGCCAGTTCCGCCACCCGGGCAAAGGAGGTACATTATTGGTATTCGGGTTAAGAGTGTCAACGGAAAAGGAGTTCTGTCCAGACATCACCCTAGCCGGCAAAGAAACGGACCTCAGGCTGCGCCGTTAGCAGGTCGTGTTTTACGGCAAGGGCGAAGAAATGCCGAAGTCCCGCCAGATGGCGTTCCTCGAGATCGTAGGACATGCAGCGCCAATAGTCGATCAGCCCAGCCTCCCCCATCCACTGTCGTTCAGGCGTAACTGCCGCAACGGCATCCAGCGAGGCGAAGGCCCGAGTCCGGGCGGCAGACAGCTGTCGCAGTAGCGCCGCGACCTCCTGTCGTTTGGCCAGCGCCGCCTCCCGGCGAAGTATCCAGAGGGCGAAGACGAAGGGAAGTCCGGTATAACGGTACCAGAGCTCCCCGAGGTCATAGATATTTCCGCTGGCACCGAGAGCAGCACGCAGGGCCCGGTCGCCGATCAGCAGCGCCGGCACGCCCTCGGCGATGAGAGCCTCAACCGGCCGCTCGGGAAGCCGATACGTGACCTTCCGGAATCCGTAGAATTCACCGAGCAGAATGCGCAGCAGGTTGACCGAAGTGGCCGATTCGCCGGTCAGGGCGATCTCGGCCCCCTCCAGTTCTTCGATGGGACGCGCGGCAAAGAGCAGAACGCTGCGGACCGGACCGCAGGAACTGATGGAATGCCCGGGAAGCAGCAGGTAGTCCTGCCAGCGGCAGCCGTACTCGAAAGAGGAGGATGGGCTGACATCGATAGCGCCTGCCGCCAGAAGCCGGTTCAACTCGGCGGGAACCCCTTCGACGATTCGGCCGCTAAAACCGGCCTCGGCGAGGAAGTGGAAAAACGGAACACAGTTGGCGTAGGTGATATGGCCGACGGCGAGAGTCATTGCGGCAGCATGTCGAACAGCGGCCGGTCGCCGACGGCATCGACGGGGCCGACCAGGCGGATTCCTTCATGCTCGAGAAGTTGGCCGGTCACCCGCAGGTATTCGGTGACCGCCTTGTTGTAGTCGGCCAGGGCAGTGATCTGGTCGGTGCGGGCGAGAGCCAGGTCCTCCTCCCCTTCGAGAACATCACGAGTGGTGGCCAACCCCACCTCCTTACGCTTGAGCAGGGTACGCAGCTTCTCCTCGGAAAGGTCCCGGGCCCGGCTGGCAGTTTCGATTATCTTGCGGCTCACTTCGAGCAGACGGATGGCGCCGCGAACCTCCTTGCTGATCTCCTCGCGCAGCTGGGCCAGCAGGGCGTGGCGTCCCTTGAGCTGTTGCCGGGTGCGCAGGTATTCGTTGCGCGCCTCCCGATTACCTATCGGGTAGGAGACGGTCAAGCCGACTTCCCAGTTGCGGAAGTTTTTGGAAGCAATGTCGTCGAGATCGCTGCTGTAATCCTGGCCCAACCCGACGTGCGCATAGCTGCCCGACAGGTCGACCGCCGGCAGCAACTGGTTACGGGCGATGCGGCTCTCGAGGTTCAGGCGCTCGATCTCCTTCATCCGGCGCAGCAGGTCGGGGCGCTTCTCCAGCGCCGAGCGGAGACCCTTCTCCTCGGCAACTTCCAGCGCCGGCTGCCCCAACGGCTCATCGGCAACCTCGACCGCCTCGCCGGCGTTGACCAGAACCCCCAGTTCGTCGAGAACATCCTGGTAGGCGCGCTGCGCATCGAGCAGCAGCCGCTCCCGGGTCAGCAAACCGACCTCGGCTTCGAGGATCTCCACCGGTGGCAGGACCCCGACTTCGACCCGGACCCGGTTCTCGTCCAGAACCGTCTGCGCCAGAGCGACTGAGGTCTGGCGATAGGCAAGTTCGTCCCGGGTGCGCAGGGCGTCGAACCAGGTGTCACGCACCCGGGAGATGAGTGCGAAGGCCTGCTCCCGCAGGTCCTGAACGGAGGCTTCCCGATCCTTTATGGCAAAGAGAATCTGCTGCTCGGTGACCGTGGAACCGAAATTACGCAGCAGCGGCTGCACGAGAGTGAAGCGCAACTCGCTGGCGTAGGAGGGATCGATGGGAGGCCGGGGATCGACCCGCTCGCGCAGGTTGGTGAAACCGGCAATGAGGTCGGCGCCGGTGGGAAGTTTCTGCGTCAGGAGAAAATCGAACCGCCGGTATTCGGTGACCGTTTTTGCCGAGAAAAACTGTGAATTGACGCGCCGCCGTCCCGTCCCTTCGGCGAGATCGGCCTCCAATCGGGGATCGTAGATGCCGTACCCCTTGCGGACCAGCGCTTCGCTGGCGCGGGTTGCGAAGGTCTGCGCCCGCAGGTCGAGGTTGCGCTCCAGGACGAGCCTCTCGGCCTGCTGGAGTTCGAGGCCGAGAGCATGAACCGGACTGGCCGGCAGAATACTGAGGAGGAGAATGACTGCAGTGCGGCAACGGTCAAACATGGCTTTCCAGCACCCGCGAAACACTAGTCGACGAAAACGATACGGCTGACATCGCGAGCCGGGATCCGATAGGCTCCGTAACCCGTGTCGCCGTAAAAAAGGGTGCGCTTGCGCACATGGAGTTGGAGACGGCTGCCCGATTTCAGCAGCAGTTCGGCCGGCACCTCCTCGCCGCTGACCTTGCCGAAGTTGATTTCCCGCAAGTCGCGGAAAAAGACGTTCATTTGTCCGTCGCCCCGGCGTCCGTCGAGAAAGGTCTGGCCATCCATCGAAAAGCTGCTCAGCTCCGTACTCACCCCCGAACGGTCGACAATCTGCGCCTTGATGTTCTCCTCCGTCTTGGGAATGGTTCCGGCCGGAATGCCGCCCAAATCTCCCATGCCCGTCAACATGGCAGCGGCCAGCAGAGCCAGAACAATCATCAATAACCTTCGCATGTTTTCTCTCCTTTCACTCGGCCCACGCCTACTAGAATAGCACTTGAACCGACGAGGTAAACCGGTGGCCTGTTTTTTCCGATCAACGGCCCTGGCGGTTCAATGTCCAGGCAGGATTATCGTACTTCTCTGCCGCCAGCTGCGCTGCCCGCTCCTGCTCGGGAGCCGTAGGCAGGTCTTCAACCAAACGGACATCCCACACCCTGGTGACGCAGGCGAGCAGACGCGCTTCGACCTCGGCGATGGTGACCGGCTGCGGCAGCCAGCGATTGAGCCAGCCGACACTCCGCGCCAGCAATTGACCGCCCGCCTGCGGCGAAAGTCGGTGTTCTGTATCCAGTGCCCGGAAAAGGCGGACTGGATCCAGCTCGACGGGAATCGACCCATGCTGAAGGAAGGCGTCACCCTGCCGTTTCTGGGCGCTGCCCGTCACCTTGCAGCCTGCGTGCAGCAGTTCGTGCGTCGCCGGAGCGGTAAAGCAGGCACTCTGCTGGGCACCGCTGCCACTGCAGCCGCGACTGCGACCAGGTGCCAGAAAGGTCGCCAGACCGAAGGAGTCGAGGGTCTGCTGGAGCACGCGGGCAATCACCCGATAATTTTCCAGGATCCCGCCGGGAAACAGGGGGCTGCGTTCCGGAGAGATGACGGCGTAGGTTACCTCCCGGTGGTGCAGGACGGCCCGGCCGCCGGTGATCCGGCGCACCACGTCGAATCCCATACTGCGGCAGGCCTCCAGATTGACGGCCGACTCGGCCCGCTGAAAATAACCAAGGGTAACAGTCGGCGGCACCCAGCCATAGAGGCGCAGGACAGGGAGAGACCGGCCGGCGGCAACGCTCTCCAGCAGCGCCTCGTCCAGCGCCATGTTGCAGGCTCCGGTCAGGGGGCCGGAGCGGATCAGCCGCCATTGCTGGCACAGCATGGAAGCTCCGTAAAAGCGAGGGCCGGGTCAACACCCGGCCCTCCGTTCGGTTTACAAGACGAGTCGTTCAAGGAAGCCGGTATCGACATTCCCCTCTTTGAAGTCCTTGTTGTCCATGATTTTCTTGTGAAACGCGATGGTGGTCTTGATCCCTTCGATGATGTACTCATCGAGAGCCCGGGCCATCCGGTTGATCGCCTCATCCCGGGTTTCAGCATGTACGATCAGCTTGGCGATCATCGAATCGTAATGTGGCAGCACGGTGTACTGGTCGTAAACGGCGCTGTCGACGCGAACGCCCAGACCACCCGGTGTGTGGTACCCGTTGATCTTGCCGGGCGACGGAGTGAACTTGAAAGGATGCTCGGCGTTGATGCGGCACTCGATGGCATGGCCGTTGATCTTGATGTCTGACTGTTTGAAGCGCAACGGCAGACCGGCGGCGCTGCGGATTTGTTCCTTGATGATGTCGACGCCGGTGATCATCTCGGTGACCGGATGCTCCACCTGGACGCGGGTGTTCATCTCCATAAAGTAGAAATTATTGTCCTGGTCGAGCAGGAACTCCATGGTGCCGACACTGGTGTACCCCACAGATTTGGCGGCGGCCACGGCACACTCCCCCATCCGCTGACGCAGTTCGGGAGAGAGAACCGGACAGGGCGCCTCTTCTATGAGCTTCTGATGCCGGCGCTGGATCGAGCAGTCGCGTTCCCCGAGGTGGATGACGTTGCCGTGTTTGTCGGCCATGATCTGGATCTCGACATGGCGCGGGCGCTCGCAGAACTTCTCGATATAGACTTCGGGGTTGCCGAAACCGGCCTGCGCCTCGGATCGGGCAGCGGCGAAGGCATTGGGAAGCGAAGCGGGCGAATGGACCACTTTCATCCCGCGGCCGCCACCGCCGGCGGTCGCCTTGATGATGACGGGGTAGCCGATCTTGGCGGCGATCTTCTTTGCTTCCTCAGCCGTCTTCACCCCCTCCTTGGTACCGGGAAGGATCGGCACGCCAGCGGCGGTAACGGTCTGCCGGGCGCTGATCTTGTCGCCCATGAGGCGCATGTTCTCGGGCGTCGGGCCGATGAAGGTGAGCCCGCAGTTGCCGCAGATTTCGGCGAATTCGGCGTTCTCGGAGAGAAAGCCGTAACCGGGATGAATGGCATCGGCATCAGTCACCTCGGCGGCGCTGATGATCGCCTTCATGTTCAGGTAGCTCTTGATGCTGGGCGCCGGGCCGATACAGATACTCTCGTCGGCCAGCTTAACGTGCAGCGCCTCGTGGTCCACATCGGAGTGCACCGCAACGGTCTTGATCCCCAACTCCTTGCAGGCGCGGATAATGCGCAGGGCGATCTCGCCGCGATTGGCAATCAGTATTTTATGAAACATGGGTTTTTCTCCGAAAAACAGGTGAAAGGCGCTTTTTCCTGCCTTTAAAGTCGTTCCACAAGGAAGAGGGGCTCGCCGAACTCCACCGGTTGGGCGTTTTCCTTCAGGATCTCGATGACCTTGCACTTGAATTCGGCTTCAATCTCGTTCATCAGCTTCATCGCCTCGACGATGCAGAAGACCTGTCCCTTTTCCACCACCGAACCCGCCTGGACATAAGGGTCGGAATCAGGGGACGGCGCCCGGTAGAAGGTACCGACGATGGGCGAGGTGATGGTTTCGTGCTTGTCGCTGACTGCGGCCTTGGCCACTTCGGCCACGGGAGCAGCCGCAGCCACGGGCGCAGCCGCAACCGGAGCGGCCGGCGCGGGAGCTGCAGTCATGTAAGTCGGCGGGGCGGATACGTGCACGATTTCCTGGCTCTTGCCGCGCCGGATGACGATCTTCTCGTCGGCGTTTTCCATCTCGAATTCGTTGATATCGGTTTCGGTCACCAGCTTGATCAGGCTTTTGAGATCTTTGATATCCATGAGACATATCCTCCTTGAAACGTGTTTGAATTTTCCGTTGCGGCCACTCAGGCAGGAAGTATGCGCAATTTCTTATCCAGGCGCGTCAGTTGCCGGCAGCCATCGGCAGTGACCTCGATCATGTCTTCGATGCGTACCCCACCCATCTCCGGCACATAGATGCCGGGTTCAATAGTAAAGACCATCCCTTCGCAGGCAATCGCCTCGGAACGCGACGATACCGTCGGATATTCGTGAATCTCCAGTCCCACGCCATGGCCGAGACCATGACCGAAAAACGCCCCGTACCCACGGCCGGCGATAAAATCTCGGGCAACGGCATCGGCCTCTTTAAGCGGAATCCCGGGTCGGACGTAAGCCATGGCAAGATCGTGGGCCTCCAGTACGGTCTCAAAGATCGTCCGCAGTTCCGACGACACCTCCCCCACGGCAACGGTAATCGTTTCGTCCGAATGATAGCCGCCGAAACGGACACCGAAGTCGATGGTCACCAGTTCGCCGGCACGGATTTCTCGCCCGGAGGCAATGCCGTGCGGCATGGCGCCGCGCGGGCCGGAGGCAACGATGAAATCGAACGCTTTTTCCTCCCCGCCGCGACGCTTCAGGGCAATTTCCAGAGCAAGCGCGATCTCCCGTTCAACGACTCCGGGACGGACCAGCGGCAGAATCTCTTCGAAAGCTTCGGCGTTGAGTTGGGTCGCTGTGAGCAGGGCGGCAATCTCATCCGGTCCCTTGATGCCGCGCAGGGATAGAATTTCGCTGGTCAGGGGGACCCATTCCCGGCCCGACCCGCCTTTTTCCCGCAGACGTTCGACCGTGGCGAAGGGGAGCGTCTCCGCCTCGAAGCCGATCCGCCGGACACCGGTCTGCTCCAGGAAGGCGATCACCCCGTCCAACTTGACGCCGTACTCGCGAATCTCGTCCGCCTGCACCTGGACTCTGGCCTGGGTCGTATAACGAGAATCGGACAGAAAACAGCTCGTCTCGCCGGTAACCACCAGCACCCCGTCCGTGCCTGTGAAACCACACAGATAACGGATGTTGATCAGGTCGGTGAACAGCACTGCGTCCAGGCCGCAGGCGGCAAGCAGATTTGTGGCCAGAGAGGCTCTGTCTTTTACCATAATGCCACTTTATGCTCAATAACTATCTTTTTAGCGTGGTTAAAAGGCCGCTCAGGGCCAGAAGATATCCGGCAGAACCGAAGCCACAAATCTGTCCGATCGCCACCGGGGCGAGATAGGAATGGTGCCGGAATGCTTCCCGCGCATGGATGTTGGAAAGGTGGACCTCGACCGTCGGGATGGCTACAGCCGAAATGGCGTCACGCAGGGCAACGCTGGTGTGGGTCAGGCCGCCGGGGTTGATGATGATGCCGTCAACCCCTTCCGCTCTGGCCTGATGAATGCGATCAATCAACTCCCCTTCGTGGTTGGACTGAAAGCAGGTGATTGTCACGGTTCGCTCGGCAGCCAGTTCAGCCAGGCGGCGATCGATGTCGTCGAGAGTCTCCCGTCCGTAGACTTCGGGTTCGCGAACGCCGAGGAGGTTGAGGTTGGGACCGTGCAAAACGAGAATACGCATGACATCCCTCTAGGCGAGTGCTTCGCGGAGGCGGGGCGCCTCACGCACGAGGAGGTAGCGCCCCTTGCCGAAGTTGCCATTACGCTCCATGGCCAGTGCGATGAAATATTCGCTGCCCAACGTGCGGATGATGACCATGAGGCGTTCCGTCTTGACCGAGACTTCCTCCATGGCGCCGGTGCCCAGGATTTCGGCGGTTCGCCTTATTTCCTTGAGCACGTTCGAATATTCAACGGCGATCAATGACAGGTCGACCCCCTCGCACGCCTTGAAATGCTGATCGATGGCGATTCCGTCGTATCCCATGAGGATGGCGCCAAGCGCCCCGTTGGTCCCGTCAACAATACCCCTCAGAATTTCACCGAACATCTGCCCTCCTCCTGCTGATCGAATCGAGCCAGAGCGTCAGGATTGCAAGCTGCTGCGCCGCCGCCGTCCCCCCGGGATCAGTTTCCGAGCCCGCTGCCGGATCGACAGCGGTCACCGGGACTTCCACCATGGTCGTCGCCAGGTCGGCCGGCGCCGTCGCTGCGGGGGCAGATTTCTGTGTCTCTATGCGCAGTTTCAGCTCGACCAGTTTCTGGCGAATTTCTT
>DASPGW010000075.1 GCA_035620395.1 Desulfuromonadales bacterium
GGCACAGCACGCCGCCCGTCTCGCGGCGGTTGCCGGCGTGCGCGGCCGGATCGAGCGGCGCTTCCGCTTCGGCTGGGCAGCCCTGCTCCTCCTGCTGCTGCTCCCCGTGCTGGCCCTCGTCGCCTTTTTCCTGGCCCGGGACGATCTTGCCGACTGGGTCGTCCGGCGCATCCCCTACGAACAGGAGGCGCGGCTCGGCGACCTAGCCCTCGCCCAGACCCGCCTGCAGATGCAGCTCGCGGAGAGCGGCCCGGCCGTCGAGGCCATCCGCGCCATCGGCGAACCGCTGACGGCGGGTTCCCCGCACCACTATCGCTGGTTCGTGGCCGATCGTCCCGAGCTGAATGCCTTTGCCGCGCCCGGCGGCGTGGTGGTGGTGTTTGCGGGGCTGCTCCGCTCGGCCGACAGCGCCGAGGAGATTGCCGGCGTCCTCGCCCACGAGATCGCCCACGCCGAGTTGCGCCACAGCCTGAAGACGATGGTGAAGGGGATGGGATTGCGGGCCCTCGTGGCGGTGGCCCTGGGGGATTTTTCCGGGACGGCGCTGGCGGAAGCGGCGCAAAATCTGACCGAACTCGGCTTTTCCCGCGACGCGGAACGCGAGGCCGACCGTGACGGGCTCCGCCGCCTGGTGGCGGCCCGGATCGACCCCGGCGGCATGGTGCGGTTTTTCGAAAAACTGGCGCAGGAGCAGTCGCTGGCGCCGCCGGCCCTCCTCTCCACCCATCCGGCCACCGAGGAGCGCCTCTCCGAGCTGCGCCGGGAGGTGGCCGCTCTCAGCGGGGACTGGCTTCCCCTCGCCATCGACCTGACCGCAGCCAGGGCGGCGCTGCCGGCGCCATAGATCAGGCGTCTCAGCGATGCTCCCGCCGCCAGATGCGCTCCCCGTTGCGGTAGACTTCGCACACCCGGTGCAGGGGGACGCTGTGCGTCTGGCCGAGGGCATCCGTCACCTGGATGGCGAAGTGATCGTCCGGGGTGAAACAGACCTCGCCGAAGGGGACGACGACGATCCGCTCCTCCAGCCGGTCGTAGTAGCCGATGGCAAAGTCGCCCTGACCATACTCCGGGTCCCAGCGGATGCGGTTGAGCAGTTCGCGGATCGGGATCAAGATGCAACGCCCGCCTCTCGGCAGCGGTGGCACCTGAATTCACCGTCGCGGTAACTCTTCAGCAGCAGATCGGCCCCGATCAGGCCGCTGCCCCGGCAGCTTCCCGAACCGGCATCCCCCTGACAGGCCACGTTGAAGAGGAGCGGCCGGAGGAACTTGTCGAAGGTGACCTGCTGTTTGGCGGTCAACAGGTCGACGTCGCCATCATGATCGAGCAGAAAAGTGCCGACGCCGATGACCGTGCGCGGCAGGTAGCCGGTCCCCTGCACCGCCACCTCGATGTAGTGCGCCCCCTTGTGACACAGGTATGCCAGCAGATCCAGATCCACTTCCATCGTCATCCTCCTCAATGTTCAATATACCCCGGGGCAGCCGGGCGATTGCATCCAGTATGGCCCGCTTTTCCTGCGAATCGCCAGCAAAAAACGGAGAAGCGCGCAGGCCGGGCAAGGAGCTCCGAACTTGTGCTATAATTTTGTCATGAAGACCCTGCCGACCATGCTGTTTCTGCTGCTCCTGAGCCTCGCCCCGGCCTTCGTCGTCGCCCAGGAATACCGTTGCCCGCCCACTCCACCGGATGCCGAGGGGCCGTTCTACCGCTCCGGGGCCCCGGTGCGCAGCCAGATCGGCAAGGGGTATCTGCTGCAGGGCGAAGTCAAGTCGGCGGCGGACTGCAAACCGATCGGCGGGGCGCAGATCGAGATCTGGATGACCGGGCCGGACGGCCGCTACGACGACCGCTGGCGGGCAACAACCTTCTCCCGCGAGGATGGCCGCTATTTCTTCGAAAGCCATTTCCCGCCCCCCTACGGCAGCCGCCCATCGCACATCCACCTGCTGGTTACCGCTCCCGGCTTCGCCGAACTGATCACCCAGCATTACCCTGCCGCCGGGCAGGGGGTGGCCGTTTTCGATCTGGTGCTGATTCCGCAGCGCTGACTTCCCCGCAGAACTCCCGAAGGCACGATTGCAGCGGCGGCAACGTCGCGTTCAACGATTCCTCCATCCGTTGCCGCCCCCCCCCTTTGCTTTTTTCTGGATGAATGGTGTATCCTGTGGCGAGCGGCGGGATCTCTCCTCCGCTCGGATTTGTCCAAGGAGTTCTCCCCCGTGCTAAATTTCGACGAACTGGAAAAAGGCTTCAGCGAGGAGGAAGCGCTCGCCGAAGCCCGGCGCTGCCTCAAGTGCAAGAATCCGCTCTGCGTCAAGGGCTGTCCGATCGAGAACCGCATCCCCGAGATCGTCACGGCCATCGAGGCGAGGGATTACCGGGCGGCGATCGACATCATCAACGAAAACAGCAATCTCGCCATCATCTGTGCCCGGGTCTGCCCGCACAACGACCAGTGCGAGGGGGCCTGCGTGCTCAGCCGCAAAGGCACCGGGATCCGCATCAGCAAGCTGGAGCGCTTCCTCGCCGAGAAGGAGATGGAGCTGGCGCTCAACCGCCTGCGCGGCAAGGTGGCGGTGATCGGCTCCGGGCCGGCCGGCCTGTCGGTGGCGGCGATCCTCGCCAAGCAGAACTACCGCGTCACGGTCTTCGAGGCCCAGCGCAAGGCCGGCGGCGTCCTGCGCTACGGCATCCCCGAGTACCGCCTCCCCAGAGAAGTGGTCGACAAGCAGATCGAGATCGTGCGCAACCTCGGAGTACGGCTGGAGACCGGCGTGGTCATCGGCGAGGACCTGACCCTCGACCAGCTCTTCGCCATGGGCTACCAGGCGATATTCATCGGCACCGGCACCGGCCTCTCCAAGCAGCTCGGCGTCGCGGGAGAGACCCTGACCGGCGCCATGCAGGCCATCTATTTCCTCGAGACCGTCAGCCTGATCCAGGACGGCAGCCTCCCCGGCCGCCCCTGGCCGGTGCAGCCGGGGGATCGGGTGCTGGTGGTGGGCGCCGGCAACGTCGCCGTCGATGCCGCCCGCACTGCCCTGCGCCTGGGGGCGGCGAGCGTCGAGGCGGTCGACATCGGGCCGGAGAAAGAGCGCCGCGCCAGCGACAAGGAGTACGCCGAGGCGCTGCACGAAGGGGTCACTTTCCGTTTCCAGACGAGCGTGGTCAGGATTCTCGGCGACCGCAAGGTCGAGGGGGTGGTGCTGCAGCAATTTACCCGCCAGGTTTCCGGGCGGGAGAGCTTCACCCTGCCGCTGCCGGGAACGGAGCAGGAGGTGGCCTGCAACAAGCTGATCATCGCCATCGGCCAGAAGCCCTTCGCCCGCATCGTCTCCACCACCACCGGCATCAAGACCAACGACTGGGGGTACGTCGTCACCGAGCCCGAGCCGTTTTACGGCATGACCACCCGTGAGGGGGTGTTTGCCGCCGGCGACGTGGTGCACGAGCCGAAGACGGTGATCCTCGCCATGCGCGAGGGGCGGCGGGTGGCCGAGGCGATCGACGCCTGGCTGCAGAGCCGGGTGGCCACGAAAGCCTCGGAGACTGAAGCCGGCTGACCGGCCACCGGCGCCCCGTCAGGAAGGGTTTTCGTTGACAGTCGTGTGGGAATTGGGGTAATCCTTACGGCCTGCCGGCGCCCGGAAGAATATTTCTACGGAGCGCTGGCGGGCATCAAAAAGAAGCGCGGCAAACAGGCTTTACCTGACGACTTACCCGGAAAAGGCGGTCTTCTCGGCCGCCCTTTTCTTTTGCCGAATCGCCCGAATTCGTCTGCTTGATATATAATCGAAAAAGCGTTCAACCCCCAGGAAAATCTTCCCCGACCCGAGGTTTGCGTCCATGGCCCTGCCCTGGAAAACAATCGACAGCGTCCCCACCGACGAGGGAGTACTCGAGCTGCGGCAGCGTGGCGAGCGCGACTTTCTCATCACCGTCGGCGGCTTGGTACTGATGAACAGCATGGCGCATCGCTCCGAAGTCGCCCTCGGCCAGCTCGCCTGCGGCCACCTGAAACAGCACGCCGCCCCCCGGGTGCTCGTCGGCGGCCTCGGCATGGGCTACACCCTCAGGGCGGTCCTCGACGCCCTGCCCGCCACCGGCCGGGTCACCGTCGCCGAGCTCAACCCCGTCGTCCTCAGCTGGTGCCGCGGTCCGCTGGCCCATCTGACCGACGGCGCCGCCGCCGACTCCCGCGTCGATGTGGAGATCGTCGATGTCGCCAAGCTGATCCGCCGGTATGCCAGCGACGGCACGGGAGAGAGATTCGACGCCGTCGTCTTCGATCTCTACCGCGGTCCCCATGCCCGGTCCCACAAGCGCGACGATCCGCTTTACGGCAGCCGGGCCATCGAGTTCACGCGCAGCGTCCTCAAACCGGGCGGAATCTTCGCCGTCTGGGGCGAAAACTACGATGCCGCCTTCGACAAGCGCCTGGTCGCCGCCGGCTTCGCGGTAAGCAGCGAGAGGCCCGGGCGCGGCGGGCTGCGGCATGTCGTCTATGTCGCCCGGCTGCAGCCCCCCCGAACGAAGCAGCAATTTCCCCGAAAACGCGTCAAACACCTCGCCTGAGCCAATGGGTGGCGACGCCCGTTGCGGCAGGGTCGGCCCGGAGATCTCCCCGGGTTGACCGGCACTATCAGTCATCAGAATGAAACAAGGGAGCAGGAAGGATGAGCAATAAAAAGTTATCGGCAGGAGACGTCATCGAGGCGCATTGCACCCGCTGCCGGACCCTCATGAACCACACCATCGTCGCCATGGTCGGCGAGCGCGTAGTGCGCGTCCAGTGCAACACCTGCAACGGCGTGCACAATTACAAGGAGGCAAAACCGGCCAAGGTGTCGACCGAGCGTTCCGCCAGCCCGAAGCCGGCGGCCGCACCACGAGCCAGCCGGAAAGACCCAGGGGCCGCCGATCGGCAGGAATGGATTGCCCTGCGTTCCAACATGCAGCGGGAGCGGGCAAAAGCGTATGATATGAACGGAAGCTACAAGGTGAAAGACCTGGTGGAGCATCCCGTATTCGGCCTCGGCGTGGTGCAACGCGTCGTCGCAAACAAAGTCGAGATCCTCTTCGAACAAGGGAGGAAGCTGCTGCGCTGCCAGTAATGCAATCCGCACTGGCGGTGTTCGACAGCCTGAATCGGACAGGGGGCGGCCAGGGGGCCGCCCTTTCGTTTTGGGGGCACTCAGCTCGCCCTGGAGTTGCGGTCAGCTTGTTTCCCTTGAAAAACAACCCCGTCGCTGGCAAGCGAGGGAAGATGGGATTATTATAAAATTATGAAGTAGAATTGAATCAGCGACGGCTTGGTCCGAAAGCGGCAGGGACCTCAGAAGACAAACGCGACAGGAGGCGTGAGCATGAGCGAAAAACATGGCGGGACCACGTTGTCAGCCCTGCTGCTGGCGTTGGTGCTGGCTGCCTGTAACGGTGGGGATGGGGGCGGCGACGATGGTGCGAATCCCATCGATGTGACGCCGCCGACTATTGTCTCGACCCTGCCCGTCGACGGAGGCTCCGGGGTCGCCCGAACCACCGCCGTGACCGTGACCTTCAACGAGGCGGTGACCCCGGCCGCCGTCGGCGCCGCGACCTTGAGTCTGACTGCCGGAGCTCTGCCGGTGACTGGCACGGTGACGATCGACGGGCCGCTGGTCACCTTTACCCCTTCTGC
>DASPGW010000076.1 GCA_035620395.1 Desulfuromonadales bacterium
TGCGCTATAAACCGGCCGAGATCCGGCTGGTGCATGGAGAGAAGGATGCCCGCGCCGCGCTGGCGGCAAAACTGGGGAATCTTCTTTCTTGCCGGATATGGGCATAATCGGTAGAATCAAGCCTCGATTTATTGTTTATTAGAAAAACCTACATGTTTTCGAGTACCGCCAATCCTACTGCAGGGGGTTTCATGTCGCAGAAGATCGCCTTGATCACCGGCATCACCGGCCAGGACGGCGCCTATCTGGCCGAGTTCCTGCTGAAAAAAGGCTACATCGTGCACGGCGTCAAGCGCCGCGCCTCGCTCTTCAACACCGACCGCATCGACCACCTCTACCAGGACCCGCACGTCGAGCACCGCAACTTCATCCTCCACTACGGCGACCTGACCGACTCGACCAACCTGATCCGCATCATCCAGCAGGTGCAGCCGGACGAGATCTACAACCTCGCCGCCATGTCGCACGTCGCCGTCTCCTTCGAGACGCCGGAGTACACCGCCAACGCCGACGGCCTCGGCACCCTGCGCATCCTGGAGGCGATCCGCATCCTCGGCCTGGAGAAGAAGACCCGCTTCTACCAGGCCTCGACCAGCGAACTCTACGGACTGGTCCAGGAGATCCCGCAGAAGGAGACGACCCCCTTCTATCCCCGCTCCCCCTACGCGGTGGCCAAGCTCTACGGCTACTGGATCACCGTCAATTACCGGGAGGCCTACGGCATCTACGCCTGCAACGGCATCCTCTTCAATCACGAGTCGCCGATCCGCGGCGAGACCTTCGTCACCCGCAAGATTACCCGCGCCGTCGCCCGCATCGCCCTCGGCCTGCAGGACTGTCTCTACCTCGGCAACATGAACGCCCTGCGCGACTGGGGCCATGCCCGCGACTTCGTCGAGATGCAGTGGCTGATGCTGCAGCAGGAGCAGCCCGAGGACTTCGTCATCGCCACCGGCGTACAGTACAGCGTCCGCGACTTCGTCAACGCCGCCGCCGGCGAGCTCGGCATCAAACTGCGCTGGGAAGGGCAGGGGGTCGAGGAAAAAGGCATTGTCGAAGCGATCGATTCATCGCGCACCGCCCAGGACTCAGCACTGAAACCCGGCCAGATCGTTGTCCGTGTCGATCCTCGCTACTACCGGCCGACAGAGGTTGAGACGCTGCTGGGAGACCCGACCAAGGCCAGGGAGAAGCTTGGCTGGACGCCGAAAATTTCCTTTGCGGAGTTGGTTGCCGAGATGGTGCGATCGGATCTGGAAGAGGCGAAACGTGATGAACTGTGCCGGAGGCACGGGTTTAACACCTTCAATTATCACGAATAGAACCAAGGGGCGCAAAACTTGAATGGCCGTGTTCACTTGTCTAAAAAGGATACCCAGGATAAAGGCCAAGCCTCAAGAATTTTTCCTAAACTTCCTGGATATCGCTGTCAACTGAAGATTTTGAAATGAATAGAGAAGCCAAAATTTTTGTGGCTGGCCACAAGGGTCTGGTCGGTTCAGCGATCGTGAAACGCCTGCAGCAGGGTGGTTACACCAATCTGGTGACGCGCACCCGCGCCGAACTCGACCTGACCGACCAGCAGGCGGTGGCGGAGTTCTTTGCGCACGAAAAGCCGCACTACGTTTTTCTCGCCGCGGCCAAGGTCGGCGGCATCGTGGCCAACAACACCTACCGGGCCGATTTCATCTACGAGAATCTGGCCATCCAGAACAACGTCATCCACCAGAGCCATGTGCACGGGGTGAAGAAGCTGCTCTTCCTCGGCAGTTCCTGCATCTACCCCCGCGACTGTCCGCAGCCGATGAAGGAGGAGTACCTCCTGACCGGCCCGCTGGAATATACCAACGAGCCCTACGCCATCGCCAAGATCGCCGGCATCAGGCTCTGCGAGAGCTACAACCTCCAGTACGGTACCAACTTCCTTTCCGTCATGCCCACCAACCTGTACGGGCCGGGCGACAATTTCGACCTGGAGATGTCCCATGTGCTGCCGGCCCTGCTGCGCAAGATGCACCTGGCCCGGCTGCTGGCTGCGGGCGATATGGCCGCCGTGCTGGCCGATCTGGAAGTGGAGACGGAAGCCGAAGCCCGGACGATTCTGGAGCGTTTCGGGGTGTCTGCGGCGAGCGTCCAGGTCTGGGGCAGCGGCAAACCTCGCCGGGAATTTCTCTGGAGCGAGGACATGGCGGACGCCTGTGTTTTTCTGATGCAGGAGCGCGATTTTACCGACACTTATCTCCCCGGCCGCCGGGAGATCCGCAACACCCACATCAACATCGGCACCGGCGCGGACGTCAGCATCGCCGAACTGGCCGAGCTGGTGCGGCAAACCGTCGGCTTCGGCGGCCGGCTGGAGTTCGATGCCAGCAAGCCGGACGGCACCCTGCGCAAACTGATCGACGTCTCCAAGCTGCACGCCCTCGGCTGGCGGCACCGGGTGGAGCTGGCGGAGGGGATCAGACGGGCCTACGAGTGGTATTTGGAGAGCGGCCGGGTAAGGCGCTAAAATCAAAAACGTTCTCTCGCCCGCTCCTTGCAGTCGCTAGAGCCGCAGAGGACGCAGAGAAATCAAAGCAAAAAGATAGGGGGTTAAATCTCTGTGCCCTCTGCGTCTTGAGTGAGCGCAGCGAACGGGCGCGAGAAGAATTGATGTCAGGAGAACTGAAATGATCGTCCCCGTGATCCTCTCCGGCGGCGCCGGCACCCGGCTCTGGCCCCTCTCCCGCGAGCTCTACCCCAAACAGCTCCTCCCCCTGGTGGGGGCGCAGACCATGCTGCAGGAGACGGTCACCCGCCTGCGCGGACTGGCGGGCCTCGGGGCGCCGCTGGTGGTGTGCAACGAGAGCCACCGCTTTCTGGTCGCCGAGCAGCTGCGCGCCATCGGGGTGAACCCAGCGGCCATCGTCCTCGAACCCGTCGGTCGCAACACCGCCCCGGCCGTGGCGGTGGCCGCCCTGCTGGCCGGCGCCGGCGGCGAAGACCCGATCCTGCTGGTCCTGCCGGCGGATCATGTGATTACCGACAGCGCCGCCCTGCGTGCCGCCGTCCAGGCCGGCGTCGCCCTGGCCGAGGAGGGACGCCTGCTGACCTTCGGCATCGTCCCCGACAAGCCGGAGACGGGGAATGGGTATATTCGAGCGGGCGAGCCGCTCGGGCCTGCAAAGGCGTACACCGTGGCCGAATTCAAGGAAAAACCGGATCTGCAGACCGCTGAAGGATACCTGGCCAGTGGCAACTATTACTGGAACAGCGGCATGTTCCTGTTCCGGGCCTCGACTTTTCTGGCTGAACTGGAGCGCTTCGCCCCGCAGATGCTGACGGCCTGCCGCAAGGCGGTGGCGGGGGCGGCACGGGATCTCGACTTCACCCGGCTGGACGGCGAAGCCTTCGCCGCCTGCCCGGGCAATTCCATCGACTACGCCGTGATGGAAAAGACCGCGGCGGCGGCGGTCATCCCTCTCGCTGCCGGCTGGAGCGACGTCGGCTCCTGGTCGGCCCTCTGGGAGGTTGGCGCCCGGGATGCCGACGGCAACGTCGTCAAAGGGGATGTCCTGACGAAGGATGTACGCAACTGCTACCTGCATGCTTCCACGCGCATGGTGGCGGCGGTGGGCGTCGAGGACCACGTGATCGTCGAGACCGGCGACGCCGTCCTGGTGGCGTCCAGGGACCGCGTCCAGGACGTCAAGGCGATCGTCGAGCAGCTGAAGCTGCGCAAGCGCGACGAGGCCCTGCTGCATCGCCGGGTCAACCGACCCTGGGGCGCCTACGAATGCATCGACGCCGCCGAACGCTTCCAGGTCAAGCACATCACCGTCAATCCCGGCGCCACCCTCTCGCTGCAGATGCATCATCATCGTGCCGAGCACTGGATCGTGGTCCGCGGCACCGCCCGGGTCACCTGCGACGACAAGGTGCTGACCCTCAGCGAAAACCAGTCGACCTACATCCCCCTCGGGGTCACCCACCGCCTCGAAAACCCCGGGAAGATCCCGCTGGAACTGATCGAGGTGCAGTCGGGGAGTTATCTGGGGGAGGATGATATCGTGCGGTTTGAGGACAATTACGGCAGGAGTTGATTTCACTATGAACCTGACCTGTTTTAAGGCTTACGACATCCGCGGCCGCCTGCCCGACGAGCTGAACGAAGACATCGCCTGGCGCATCGGCCGGGCCTACGCCGAATTCATCAAGCCTCAACGGGTGGTGGTCGGCCGGGACGTGCGCCTGTCGAGCGAAGACCTCTGCCGGGCGCTGGCCGCGGGGCTGACCGACGGCGGCGTCGATGTTTACGATATCGGCCTGTGCGGGACGGAGGAGATTTATTTCGCCACCTTTGCCGAGGAGATGGATGGCGGCATCATGGTCACGGCCAGCCATAACCCCATGGATTACAACGGCATGAAGCTGGTGCGGGAGGGCTCGAAGCCGATCAGCGGCGACAGCGGCCTGCAGGCCATCCAGGCGCTGGCGGCCGGCAACGTCTTTGCTGCGGCGGCGCGAAGGGGGGCGGTTGCCCCACTCGACACCCGTGGCAAATATATCGAGCACCTGCTCGGCTATGTCGACCGCAGCGCCCTGAAACCCCTGAAGGTGGTAGTCAATGCGGGCAACGGCTGCGCCGGCCCGGTCCTCGACGCACTGGAGCCGCACCTCCCCTTCGAATTCATCCGGGCCCACCACGACCCCGACGGCACCTTCCCCAACGGCATCCCCAATCCGCTTTTGCCCGAGAACCGCGACGCCACTGCCGAAGCCGTTCGCAGGCATGGCGCCGACGCCGGCATCGCCTGGGACGGCGACTTCGATCGCTGTTTTCTGTTCGACGAGGCCGGCGGCTTCATCGAGGGCTATTATATCGTCGGTCTGCTGGCCGCAGCGCTGTTGCAGAAGCATCCCGGCGCCCGGATCATTCACGACCCCCGTCTCACCTGGAACACGGTGGATATCGTTACCCGCTCCGGCGGGCTGCCGGTCCTGAGCAAGACCGGGCACGCCTTCATCAAGGAGCGGATGCGCCTCGAAGATGCGGTGTATGGCGGCGAGATGAGCGCCCACCACTATTTTCGCGAGTTCGCCTACTGCGACAGCGGCATGATTCCCTGGCTCATGGTGCTTGAATTGATGAGCAAGGCGGGTCAGCCCTTGTCGGCCCTGGTCGGCGAGCGGATGCGGCTGTTTCCGGCCAGCGGCGAAATCAACCGGCGCCTTGCGGATCCCCCGGCAGTGCTGGCCGGGATTGAAAGATGCTATGCCTCAGCCGCTCTCCACATTGATCGAACCGATGGCCTTTCCATGGATTTCACCGACTGGCGCTTCAATGTCCGCTGTTCCAATACCGAGCCGGTGGTGCGGCTGAATGTCGAAGCACGGGGCGATGCGAGCCTGATGCGGGAGAAGACGGCGGAGATTCTGCGGCTGATGGAAGGGCAGGGGGGAGCGGAAGATTCATGTCATTGATTTAACCTCCGGCGCACGACGATCTCGAGTTCATCATCCCCACTGCCCGGGAATGGGAAAAGCGGTTGCATAGTGGAGATATTCATAGTTAAATCCGTCCCAGGATTCAATGTTCGCTTGCAGTGGAGAAGATCGAATGTACAAAGTGCAATTGCTGGGGGTTGTAGCGATTTTCTTCCTTGCTCTCGTTCCCGAGCCTTCGCTGGCGGCGATCCGCCCTTACGCATTGACCTTGTCCCCTTTCGCCGGGGGCTACGTTTTCGAGGGAAACCAGCGGCTCAGGGACCGGCCGGTTTACGGTCTGGCCGTCGGCTACAATTTCGGTGAACGCTGGGGCGTCGAAGGTGTGGCCAGCTACGTTGATGGCGAAGTTTCTGAAGGCCCGGAGGAGAATGTCGACATTTACAGCGTCACTCTCGACGTCCTCTACCATTTCCGTCCGACCCGGCATTTCGTCCCCTATGCGGCCGTCGGCCTGGGGGGGCTCAGCGTGCATCCGGGGGGCGCCAGCGACCAGGACGGGCTGTTCAATTACGGCCTCGGCTTCAAATACTTTCTGACGGACAGCTTTGGCCTGCGGGCCGACGTTCGCCATGTTCTCGATGTCAATATCAAGGATGCGGACCGAAAACACGACGTTTTCAACAACCTGTCGGCCACCGCCGGACTGACTTTCCAGTTTGGCGGCTATCGGGAAGCGCCGATCGTCAGGGATTCGGATGGCGACGGCGTACCCGATCAGTTCGATCGCTGCCCCGACACTCAACTGGGTGTGCCGGTGGATGGCTTTGGCTGCCCCCTCGACAGTGACCGGGACGGCGTCTATGATTTTCTGGATAACTGTCCGGCCACTCCTGCCGGTGTGATGGTGGATCAGCATGGCTGCCCCGGCGATTTCGACGGCGACGGGATTTACGACCATCTCGATCGCTGTCCCGACACCCCGGCCGGTGTTCCGGTCAACCCTGACGGCTGTCCGAAAGACAGCGACGGAGACGGGGTGCCCGATTTCGCCGACCGCTGTCCGGAAACGCCCCGGGGGACGGTGGTCGACGCGGCCGGCTGCCCGCCGCCGACTCCGGCAGCCGCACCTGCCGTGCAGTCGCTGACCTTGCATCTCCAGTTTGCCTACGGTGATGCGGCTGTCCGCCCCGAGTTTGCCGAAGATCTGCAGACCGCGGCCGATTTCATCAAGGCCCACCCGGGCAGCCGAATCCTCATCGAGGGGCATACCGACAGCATCGGTTCGGTCGAGTCGAATCTTGCCCTCTCCAAGGCTCGGGCCGCAGAGGTGCGCCGCACCCTGGTCGAGAAATACAACCTCGATGCCGGACGGATCGAAACGGAAGGCTTCGGCGAAGCGCGACCGGTGGCAGACAACGCGACACCCGACGGACGTCTGCACAACCGTCGGGTGGTCATTACGGTCCTGCCGGGGCGCTGAGGAACCCTGATCGCTTATGGCCCTGAACAGCAGACCCTCATTTTTCCGGGATATTTTCTGGCGGCGCCTGTCGCACAACCGCATGGCCCTGGCGGGAGGCGCCATTGTCCTGTGCATGTTCGCCCTGGCCCTGCTGGCCCCGCTGGTCGCCCGCGATCCGGGTGCCATCGATATTGCCCGGCGCCTGCAGTCGCCGAGCTGGGCCTTCCCTCTGGGCACCGACGATCTCGGCCGGGACGTGCTCGCCCGCATCTTTTACGGGGCGCGCATCTCCCTGCTGGTCGGCTTCGTCGCCGTCGGCATCTCCACCCTCATCGGCATCCTCCTCGGTGCCCTCGCCGGCTACTACGGCCGCTGGATCGATGCGCTGATCATGCGCTTTGTCGATATCATGCTCTGTTTCCCCTCCTTCTTCCTCATCCTGGCGGTGATCGCCTTTCTCGAGCCCTCCATCTGGAACATCATGATCATTATCGGTCTGACCAGCTGGATGGGGGTGGCCAGGCTGGTGCGGGCCGAGTTCCTGTCGCTGCGCGAGCGTGATTTCGTCCTCGCTGCCCGAGCTCTCGGCGCCCGCGACAGCCGGATCATCTTCCGCCACGTCCTGCCCAATGCGCTGTCGCCGGTGCTGGTTTCGGCAACCCTCGGCGTGGCCGGCGCCATCCTGACCGAGAGCGCCCTCTCCTTCCTCGGCATCGGTGTGCAGCCGCCGACTCCCTCGTGGGGAAATATGCTGATCACCGGCAAGCAGACCCTGGGGACGGCCTGGTGGCTTTCCGCGTTTCCCGGTCTGGCCATCCTGATCACGGTGCTCGGCTACAACCTGCTGGGGGAGGGGATTCGGGACGCGCTCGATCCGCGGCTCAAAGAATAATTGACATGGATTCCTTCTCTCCTTCACAGCTGATCCTCGCTCGCAGCCGCGCTTTTGCCGTCGGCGATTTCGGTTTCATCTACGACTCTTACCATCCGGACTCCAACTTCTGCCGGCAGTTTGCCGACCGGCAGACCTATCTCGACTACGCCCGCTCCGTTCTGGCGGCCGACTTCGTCATCCAGGATTGCCGCATCCTTCGCCAGAGGGTCGAAGGGGATCAGGCCAGCGTCATCTTTTACCTCGATGTCCGCTTCCGGGGGGAGCGGATAGAGACCTTCGAACTGGCCCTGCTGCTGTCGACCGGCGAGGGGTGGCGCTACCATTCGGGACAAAAACTCGGCCGGGACGAGTATCGGGGCGAGATCGAGGCCGTCGGCTGGGATGATTTCGAGAAGGTGAAAGAGAAAGTGTTCTTTTAGCGATGCAGCTCATCGACGATCCGTTGCTGGACGCGTTGACGGCCAGGGCACGCCAGAGCCCGAGGGGGCGGATGAACCACAATCTGCATGCCAGCTACGATGAGCCGTGCCAGCGTCTGCTCAACGCGATGGAGCCGGTTTCCTACGTCCGGCCGCACCGGCACCTGACGCCTCCCAAGCCGGAGTGCTTTCTCGCGGTTCGCGGCCGGCTGGCGGCATTCATCTTCGCCGATGACGGAACCATCGAGCGGGTCATCCCGTTTGCCGCCGGCGGTGCCACGCTCGGTGTGGACATCCCGGCCGGCGTCTGGCACGCCGTCGTCTCGCTGGAGAGCGGCTCGGTCTTCTTCGAGACCAAGCCTGGCCCTTACGTTCCGCCATCCGACAAGGACTTTGCCTCCTGGGCACCGGCAGAGGGGAGCGTCGGGGCAGCGGACTATCTGGCGGCGCTGCTGCGCGCCGTCGAAACCTTGTCAGCCGATTGAAGACGCTCTTCTGTTCTTACCGATCACGATTCACTGTTCACCCATCACGGATTTCATGCCCGAACTGCCCGAAGTCGAAACAACCCGCCGCGGGATCGCGCCGCATCTGGTCGGCCGGACGATCGAACGGCTCGTCTGTCGCGTGCCGCAACTGCGCTGGCCGCTTCCGGCAGAAACGGTCCCGCTGGCCGGTCAGCGGGTGCTTGGGGTGGAGCGGCGCGCCAAGTATCTGCTGCTGCGTTGCAGCGGCGGCACGCTGATCCTGCATCTCGGCATGAGCGGCCATCTGCATCTGGTTGCCGCCGGAACCCCGCCGCAGGCGCACGATCATGTCGATCTTGTCTTCACCGACGGCAATGCCCTGCGTTTCAACGACGCCCGGCGTTTTGGCGCCCTGCTCTGGACTCCCGACGACCCGCACCGGCATCCCTTGCTGGTGGAGCTCGGTCCCGAACCGTTTGCCGCCGAAATGGACGGTGCCTATCTCTACCGGCGTTCGCGGGGACGGAGGGGGACGGTCAAGCCGTTCATCATGGACCAGCAGGTGGTGGTCGGGGTGGGGAACATCTATGCCAGCGAGGCCCTCTTTCGTGCCGGCATCGACCCGCGCCGGCCGGCCGGAAGCATTGGTCTTGCCCGCTATGAACGTCTGGCCGCCGCAATCTGCGAGGTGCTGACCGAAGCGATCGCCGCCGGCGGCACCACCATCCGGGATTTTACCGACGCCGGCGGCAGGCCGGGCTACTTCCGGCTGCAGCTCAAGGTCTACGGCCGGGAAGGGGAGGCGTGTCCAATCTGCGGCCGGCCGATCGCCTGCTCCAGGCTCGCCGGAAGGTCGACGTATTTCTGTCGAAAATGCCAGAAATAAGGCACGAGGCACGAGCTCCCAACCCTTTAACCTCGTGCCTTAAGTCTCGTGCCTCACCCCTCAAACCCGGAGTTCCCGATGGATAATTTCCGCTTCACCATCCCCTACACCGTCCGCGTTGCCGACGTCAATTACGGCGGTCATGTCTCCAACGCTGCCGTCCTCAATTTTTTCCAGGACGCCCGCATCGCCTATCTCGGCCATCTCGGTCCTTTCACCGAGCTTGACCTCGGCGGCTGCGGCCTCATCCTGCCTGAAGCCCATGTGCGTTACCTGGGCGAAATGTTTCTCGGCGATGAACTGGGCATCGGCGCGCGGGTGACCGAGGTGCGCAACTCCGCCTTCGTCATGGCCTACCGGATCGAACGGCAGGGGATGGCGACCGCCGAAGGAACGACCCACCTGGTCGCCTTCGACTACCAGGCCCGCAAACCGCGCCGCCTGCCGCCTGCCTTCCGCGAAGCGGTGATCCGCTTCGAGGGACTCGGGGACTGAGGCCGGGAGGGAAGTCCATGCAAATCTGGGTCGACGCCGATGCGTGCCCGAAGGTCATCAAGGAAATCCTCTTTCGCGCTGCCGAGAGGAAGCATATCCCCCTGACGCTCGTCGCCAACAAGCCGCTATGGATTCCGTCCTCACGCTTCATCCGGACCATCCGGGTCTCCTCCGGGTTCGATGTGGCGGACAACCGCATCGTTCAGCAGATGGAAGCCGGCGACCTGGTGATCACCGCCGACATCCCGCTGGCTGCCGACGTCATCGCCAGGGGCGGGTATGTCCTGGATCCCCGGGGGGAATTTCTGACCGCCGACAATGTCCGGGAGCGCCTGACCCTGCGCAACTTCATGGACGAGCTGCGCAGCGGCGGCGTGGAAACCGGCGGCCCCGCCGCGTTCAGCCAGAGCGACCGGCAGGCTTTTGCCAACCAGCTGGATCGATTCCTGGCCAAACACGCCAACCGTTGATCCCCGCTGCCTGTTGAGCCCGGGACGTTTTCGGGATTCCGGGCGAAATCAGGCTTGATGGCGATCTTTTTCTCATCTAAGATAAAGAATCATGCAGACGTCTCCCTCTACCGATGAATCCGCCAGCCCGCAGCGAACCGCCCGAGCGGCAACTGACGACCCACGTCGGGAACAGCGGCTGATCAACGAAATCATGGAACTTCTGGTGACTCATCATGGCGGGGGGATGAGTGAGCAGGAACTTGACGACGGGATCGACCGCCTGCAAGCGGCGTTCGAGCTGGCCCGTGCTTCGCACGCAGGGCAGTTCCGCAAGTCGGGAGAGGCCTATTTCTACCATCCTCTGCGGGTAGCGCATCTGGCCGCCCGCTACTGGATGGATTTTTCGTCGGTCATCGCCGCCATCCTGCACGATGTGGTGGAAGACACGCCGGTGACCCTGGACCAAATCCGGGAGGAGTTCGGCACGGAAACCGCCCTGCTGGTCGACGGCCTGACCAAGGCCGCCGACGACAAGCTCAGCCGGGACGACCTCAAGGCAGAAACCTACCGCAAGCAGCTGCTGCTGGCGGTCAACGATGTGCGCGTCCTCTGCCTGAAGTTCTGCGATCGCATGGACAACCTGGAGACGATCAGCGCTCTCAACCCGCAAAAGCAGTCATTGATTGCCGAGGAGACGCGCACCGTCTATGTTCCGCTGGCCCGAAGTCTCGGCATGGGCCAGGTCGCATCGGAACTCGAGGCGCTGTCCATCAAGATCCTCTATCCCCGCCGCGCCAGCCGCTACCGCCATGCGGTACAGGCCTTGAAGCAGCAGGTCGATCCCGCTCTGCGGAAGATTCGTGATGAAGTTCACAAGACGTTTGAGCACCAGAAACTTTCCGCCCGGCTGCTGGATCGCTGGCGCCCCTTTTCGATTGCCGCCGCCCAGTCGATGCGCCGCGGGTTCGCCACCCTCTATACACTGGAGATTCAGGTCGACAGGACCATGGACGCCTATCTCGCCCTCGGACTTCTGCACAGCATTTATCCCCCCATTCCGGGCAAGCTGCGCGACCATCTCAATGTACCGTCACAGT